>JAAZIQ010000083.1 GCA_012800795.1 Bacillota bacterium | reverse complement strand
TAACGATGTGTACTTCGCATGGCATATAGTTCCTGTTCAGTTTTCAAAGAACTTCTAGATCATCCCTAAGCTGCCCTGTCTTTGCAGCCGGAACTCCATCTTACCATGGTCAGCGCATTATGTCAATGGGCCAATTTCTGGCAAATGGCAACTTGAGAGCAATTTGCAGCATTTCTCGGGTTATATCCCCTTAATGCTGCATTTTAAGATATCGCCTCACGACGACCTTTTTATATTAGCACATCTTGAATACATTGTCAAACCCAATTGTGCCGAAATTTTATTCACTGCAGTTAACAGCCAGGTTCTCTGCATTAGCTATCAAAAGCACTGCAGGTACTGAAAGAAAAAAGAGTCGCTTTGTAGCAACGACTCTGATATGATACCATACTTTTTTGTAATTGTCTAGCCTAAATAATTGGCATTTTGTTCCCTTGCAAAAATCCTTTCCGGGCTTTAATTGAAACAAAATTTAAATCGAAATAACACAACAATAATAACTATTCTTTATCATTCTTTGGTTTCATGGTCGGGAATAAAATAACATCCCGGATCGAAGGTGAATCGGTTAACATCATTACTAAACGGTCTATCCCGATACCCAAACCACCTGTTGGCGGCATCCCATATTCCAAAGCCCGCAAGAAATCCTCATCAAGCATATGCGCCTCTTCATCGCCGGCAGCACGTTTTGCCATCTGCTGTTCAAAACGCTGCCTCTGATCAAAGGGGTCGTTTAATTCTGTAAAGGCATTGGCAATTTCACTGCCGGCCATAAAGGCTTCAAATCTATACGTAAAATTGGGATCGTCGTCTTTCCGTTTGGCCAGCGGAGACACTTCGATGGGATAGTCCATAATAAATATCGGCTGAAGCAAATTTTCTTCTACAAACTCTTCAAAAAAAGCATTGATTATTTCCCCACGTGTCGCACCGGCATCTAGCTCAAGCCCTCTTTCCTTGGCAGCTAAATGTGCCTGCTCATCGGTTTGAATAACATTAAAATCAAGACCGGCATATTTTTTAATTGCTTCTATCATTGTTAAGCGAGGCCAAGGCGGCGTTAAATCCAATTCCTGCCCCAGGTAATTTACTTTTAGTGTTCCCAGGACTTTTTGGGTCACTTCAGCGATCATATTTTCCGTTAATTTCATCATATCTTCATAATCTGCCTGAGCCTGGTAAATTTCAATAGATGTAAATTCAGGATTGTGCTTAGTATCAATTCCTTCATTACGGAAAATACGACCCAATTCATATACTTTATCGAAACCGCCGACTATTAATCTTTTTAAATGGAGTTCCGTAGCAATTCTTAAATATAAATTCATATCTAAAGCGTTATGATAAGTAATAAAGGGCTTAGCGTTAGCACCTCCGGCAATGGAGTGCATCACAGGCGTTTCTACCTCTAAAAAACCCCTTTCATTTAAATACTGACGTATTTCCTGCACAATTTTACTACGCAAAACAAATGTTTTCCTGACTTCCGGGTTTACTATCAAATCTAAATAGCGCTGGCGATAACGCAAATCAATATTTGTTAAACCATGCCATTTTTCGGGCAAGGGCCGCAAAGATTTAGCTAAAAGCCGAAGATCTTTAACGGCTACTGTTATTTCGCCACGGCGAGTTCGGAAAAGCTCCCCGGCAACACCTATCAAGTCACCAATATCCAAAAGCTCGAACACCTGATAGAGCTGTTCACCAACATCATCTAAACGCACATAGATTTGTATTTGACCGCTCTCATCCTGAAGGTGAGCAAATGAAGCTTTACCATGCCCCCGCACACTCATCAGTCGCCCTGATAATTTGACAGCTTCACCCTCCAATGCAGGAAAGCCGGCAATAACCTCTGCTGCTTGATGCGTAGCAGGATATTTGCTGCCGTATGGTTCCACTCCTAATTCACGCAGCTGTTGTAATTTTTGCCTTCTTACTATTTCTTGTTCGCTCAATAGGTCTGCCATATTTTAACTACACCACCAAGTATAAACTATTAATACACTCTAAACTCATGAAATTTTAACTATCTTGTATTTTAAAACACCTGCAGGTACAGAAACCTCAACCACATCATTAATTTTTTTCCCTAAAATGGCTTTGCCTACCGGAGACTCGTTAGATATTTTGTTTTCAGACGGCCTCGCCTCTGCAGAGCCAACTATAGTGTATTCAAAATCCTCATCAAACTCCAGATCTCTTAACACTACTTTAGAACCGAGGGAAACAACTTCTGAATTGGCATCGGGGTCTTCAATAATACGAGCATTGCGCAACATTTTTTCTAGAGTAATAATGCGTCCTTCAATAAATGCCTGCTCATTTTTGGCATCTTCATACTCGGAGTTCTCTGAAATATCACCAAAAGAAATGGCCGTTTTAATCCGATCAGCAACTTCACGACGTTTGATAGATTTTAGGTACTCCAACTCTTTTTCCAACTTCGCCAGACCATCTGACGTGAGGAGGACTTCTTTACCTGCCATGCTTAATCGCTCCTTTGATGCGTTTTAAACTATTCTTTCAAGTATATTCTCATAAGAAATAGATGTTTACTAAGATTTAGGGGTATAAATTAATAAGGAACCGCCCAACGGCGATTCAATTTTCGGAGTTTGTCTGTTTCCTAGTATAGCTAGTCGGCTCCCAAAGTATAACTATTAAATTTTTTGCAATTTTTTCTAACTCATTATAAAACAGTACTAATACTTTGTCAAACATCGCAGCAATAAACGATAGTGTCAACCCACTGTAGGGAAAAAATAATTTCACCAATCCTGAAAGGACGCCC
>JAAZIQ010000014.1 GCA_012800795.1 Bacillota bacterium | reverse complement strand
TCAACAATGTGCCACTTTTCAAAGGCGGTAGCAACCTTACTAGATCAGCTTTAAGAAAGTTAAATGAACGTTGTGTAGTGTAAATGATGTGGGGTTCAAAAAAACCTAAAGTGTCTTGACACTATCCAAAGATTGTATCCAATTGACAACTGCAGACCTCTGTGCTAGAATAGCTAGGTAACCATCGTAACCGCTCGGTAGAGGTTTTAAAACCGCAAGGTACCTTTTCCGGCGAGTCTTGATAGGAAGGTGATTATTTTCATGTACGCAATTATTGAAACCGGTGGGAAACAGTACCGTGTAGAGGAAGGTTCCATTATTGATGTGGAACTCTTGGACGGTGAAGCCGGTACAGAGATTAGCTTTGATCATGTTTTGGCTGTAAAAAAAGACGATAAGCTGCAAGTTGGACAGCCGTATGTCACCGGTGCTAAGGTGCAGGGAAAAGTAATGGAACATGGTAAAGGCAAAAAAATTATTGTTTTTAAGTATAAAGCCAAGAAAAATTACCGGCGCAAACAAGGGCACCGTCAGCCTTTTACACGTATTTTGATTGAAAAGATCGAGGCTTAAGACAATGATTTTAATCCGCATCAAGCGGAAAGGCGGGCAGATAACTGCTGTTACAGTCAGCGGACATGCCGGTATGGCTCCCAAGGGCGAAGATATCGTTTGCGCAGCCGTTTCGGCATTGGTACAAACTTTTTATTTTAGTCTGCAGAGACTTCTGCACCTGCATGTAACGCCTGATATACGAGACGGTTATTTTTTCTTGTCTTTGCCGACTGATTTACCGGCAGAGATAGCAGCTAAAATTACATTGCTGGCGGAAAATATGTTAATTGGTTTAGATGAAATTAATAAAAGTTATCCAGGTTTTTTGCAAGTGAGCGAAGAGTAGGAGGTGAGCTCAAATGTTCATGAATTTACAACTGTTTGCACATAAAAAAGGTGTAGGAAGCTCTCGCAACGGACGTGACAGTAATCCCAAATATCTAGGGATAAAAAGGGCTGCCGGCCAGGTAGTAACAGCTGGAAGTATTATTGTTCGCCAGCGAGGGACTAAAATTCACCCCGGGCATAATGTTGGCAGGGGCAAAGATGATACATTGTTTGCCCTGGTGGATGGCGTGGTAACTTTTGAGCGTAAAGGCCGCAATAAAAAACAGGTTAGTGTTTATGCCAATGGTGAGGCCGTCTAAAAACAGCGTATAACCGGAGTGCAGCTCCGGTTTCTTTTTTCCCTAAATAAAAGGAATATTGTTTTTTTTTCAGAAATATTAAGTAATAATTTAAAGCAGTAAGGGGATTTTAGCCCATGCATGATTTAAATGAAGCTTTTAATACTTTATTGCGGCATTATCGCCATGATTTTCTTAATATTTTACAAGTTATTAGTGGCTTGGTTCAACTGCAAAAAACAGATAAATTGCTTGCTTACATACCCAAAGCCAGTGAAGAAGTCTATCGCTTTGGCCGTTTTATTGGCTGCGGTGATGCTCGTTTAGCCTTAATAATTTTTGATATTTTGCTGCAAAATATCCCTGGCCGCTATGTACTGCATGTGGAAAAGAGCTTGCCGCTACTGGCGGCAGAAACACTGCAGGGGTTAACACCTACCTTGCTTGCAGCAAAGGATTGCTTGCTGGAACTTAAGAATTTTACGGTTGTTGTTTTCCTCGAAGGTGGTGCGGTGCCAAAACTTCGTTTATGTCCCACAGGAGAGAAAGCAGTTACTTGGCAGCCTGCTCTGCAGGCAGCCAGACAAAACGGGCTGCAGGCAAAAATAAATCATGAAAAAGGTGAGTTTTTGCTGTATTTAGGATAAAGAAGAAAGCTGGGGAAAACAATAAGGCTGACAGCAATTTAGGAGTGGGAAGCAATGTTTGTTGATCGCGTAAAAATATATGTTAAAGGCGGCGACGGGGGAAACGGCGCCGTTGCTTTTCGTCGTGAAAAATATGTACCGCTGGGTGGCCCCAGTGGTGGTGATGGCGGCCGCGGTGGAGATGTGATTTTAGTTGTAGATCCCAGTTTGCGTACATTATTAGATTTCCGCTATCAGCAGCATTTGCGGGCAGCTCGCGGTGATCACGGGCGTGGTGACAATAAACATGGCCGCAGTGCAAAAGATTTGATCGTTAAAGTGCCTCCAGGCACACAGGTGCGGGATGCTGAGACCAATACCCTGCTGGCCGATTTAACTGAAGAAGGCCAGCAAGTAATAGTGGCAAAAGGCGGCCGTGGTGGACGCGGCAATGCTCGTTTTGCCAGTGCAGCTGAAAAGACACCGCGTTTTGCTGAAAAGGGAGAGCCGGGGGAAGAACGTTGGCTGTGGTTGGAGTTAAAGCTTATTGCCGATGTAGGATTAGTTGGTTTTCCCAATGCCGGTAAGTCAACTTTTTTAGCACATGTTTCTGCGGCTCGTCCTAAAGTGGCAGATTACCCCTTTACTACTTTGTCGCCTAATCTTGGCGTAGTTAATTTGCCTGATGGCCAATCATTTGTGGTGGCTGACATTCCCGGTTTAATTGAAGGGGCACATGCAGGAGTAGGCCTCGGGCACAGTTTTTTGCGCCATGTCGAACGCACTCGCCTCTTAATCCATCTAATAGATGCTGCAGCTGTAGACGGGCGTGATCCCTTAGATGATTATTATACAATTAACGAAGAATTACGGCTTTATGATAAGCGCCTTGCTCAGTTACCGCAGCTTGTTGTAGCCAATAAAATGGATTTGCCGCAGGCTAAAGAGGGTTTAAAAAGGCTTCAAGCTGCTTTAGGGCAGGAAAATGTTTTTGCTATTTCTGCAGTTACGGGTGATGGTATTAAGAAAGTTCTTTATCAGACGGCTTCTTTACTCGCCTCGCTGCCTGAGCAGACAGTTTTGGCAGAAGAAGTGCCGGCGGTTCTTACACCTGGAGAAGAAGAGGAAAAAGAGATTAAAATAATAAAGGAAAATGGCAGCTTCATTTTGAAAGGTGCGCGTCTGGAAAAACTGGCTGCTATGACGGATTTCAATAATGAAGAAGCAGTTAAGCGTTTTCAGCGTTTGTTTAGGCTCTGGGGACATGAACAAGCTTTGCAGGATGCCGGAGTCCAAAATGGAGATACGGTTAAAATAGGCAAACTGGAATTTACTTGGCATAAGGATAACGATTAACCTTTAGAGGTGGAGGAAGTGACTTTACAACTACCAAAGTTCAGGGATGGAATGTCGATAGGAATTATGGGTGGGACGTTTGATCCAATTCATTTGGGTCATTTAGTTATTGCTGAGGAGGTTCGTCATCAATTCAAACTGGACAAAGTAATTTTTGTGCCTACAGGTTATCCACCGCATAAAAAAGCCAGTAATGTTACTCATCCCGAACATCGCTACTTAATGACCGTGCTGGCCACGATTAATAATCCCCATTTTGTTGTTTCTAGGGTTGAAATTGATAACGCAAAAGGTTTTACATATACTATTGACACGGTACGTTTTTTTCATAATTATTTTCAGGGTAAGGCTAAAATCTATTTTATAACCGGTGCCGATGCTATTATGGAGATTTTGACCTGGAAGGATTATGCGGAACTTTTTTCTATTTGTTACTTTATTGCAGCAACACGACCGGGCTACAGTCTTAATAATTTAAATAAGACAATTGGATCAGTTTGCCCGCAGGCTTTAGAACGAATTCAGGTTCTTGAAATTCCGGCCATGCAAATTTCTTCAACCTTAATCCGTCAGCGTGTGGCAGATGGGAAACCAATAAAATACCTGACACCGGACTCTGTGGCAGACTATATTATGAAAAATGGCCTTTATAGACGGCGCGAAGTATAAAATAACCTCATTTTCAGATACTACAGATAGATGCGAAAGTGAGGTGAATGCAAATTGCCAAAAACTATTTATGTTGGCAATATCCCGTGGTCAACCACTGAGGAGCAGCTTAAGGAATTCTTCAGTGAGCAAGGTCAAGTCTATAGCGCACGTATCATTACGGAACGTGCCACAGGTCGTTCCAAAGGTTATGGTTTTGTGGAAGTAGCAGATGAAGATGTGGAAAAAATAATTAAAATGAACGGAAGTGAATTAGAGGGTAGAAAGCTGGTTATTGATGAAGCCAAACCTCGCCCTGAACAATAGAGAAGTTAAGTAAAGGCAGCATCTGTTGCCTTTTTTTACTTTATTTTCTGCAGCAGGAAAAGTTTCCTTTTTTATAGAATATAGCAAACGGTGATTAAATGAACGAAGAATTGGTCAAGCAGCATTTAAAACAACAACTTTCCCCATCTCTCTACAAGCATTGTGCTGGCACAGCACAAACCGCCGGCAAACTGGCTGCAGCACTTAATTACGACCAGGAGAAAGCACGTTTGGCCGGTTGGCTGCACGATTGTGCCAGAGAATGGTCTGCAGAGAAACTGCTCGATTTTGCACAAACAAATGGGATTAAGATCGATAAATTCGCCCGCAGTGCACCGGTTATATTGCATGGTCCTATAGCCGCGGTTTTGGCAAAACAGTGGGGCATTAATGATCCCGATGTGCTTTCTGCCGTGGCCAGACATACATTAGGTGCTCCGCACATGACTACTTTGGAACAAATTGTTTATCTTGCTGATAAAATTGAACCAAATCGCTGTTATCCCGGGGTTGAAGAATTGCGGCAATTGGCAGAAAAAGATTTTTTCTCAGCGCTAATTGCAGCAGCCGCACAGACAATTACTTTTGTCTTGGCCAAGCGTCGACTTGTTCACCCGTTAACAATCTCCTATTGGAATTGGTTGGTGGAGATATCTAAGCAGGGGGTGTAAAGTTTGCCGCCTTATTATTATAGAACAAGAAAAAAACGCTACCGCTTAAAAAAAGGCCGCCTACTGCATTTGTTAGCTATCTGCTTATTTTTGCTGCTTCTTTTTTTTACTGCCCGCTTTCTCGGTACTCTACATGAGCTGCAGGACCGGTCTGCCTGGACTAAAGATTTGCCGCGGGTTAAAGAGGGGCGGCAGCATTTGCTTCTTTACAGCGTAGCCAATCGTGACAGTGAGCCTTTAATTAGCAACATCTATGTGCTTTCTCTTCAACCAAATAAACAGAAAATTCATGCCATAGAGATCCCTGCCAATACAATTTTGGAGACAAAGAAGCAAGAAATAATACCACTTGCTGCTTCGCTTACCACACAGGGGAGGAAATTTGTCATAGAAAGTGTTTCAGATTTACTGGGAGTAGATTTGCATGCATTTGTAGAAATTAAGGAAAATCAACTGGCAGAGGTTGCCGGTGAACTGGATATCGTTTTCCCAGATAATATGGGTATTAAAAATAGGGACGATATTATTCCTTATATCTATGCTCAAGATCTTTCTTCGACACAGCGGGCAGAACGCCTGCGTCAGGTTTTGGCAGTTCTAGCCGGCAATATTTTGGACGGAAATATAATCCAACAGGTAATGAAACTGCGTAAAGCGGTACCCCTTATTACTACTAATTTGAGTTGGCGTCAGCTGCTTAAGACAAGTAAAGAGTTTGCCGCTTATGATTTTGCTGAAACAGCACAAATATATTCTCTGCCGGGAAGTATTGAAAAACGTACGGATGGAAACTATTGGCGCCCCGACGCAGATAGTTTACCGGCACTGGCAGCTTGGCTTGAGAGTGAAGAATCATCTCCACCGCGTGAACAGATTACCGTCGAAGTTCTAAACGGTTGCGGTATTACGGGTCTTGCCAACCAGGTGGCACAGTTTTTACGTGAAGAAGGTTTTTCAGTCACACGCGTTACTAATGCTGAGAATTTTAATTATGAATTTACGCAGGTAATCAGCCGGACGAATGATCCCGGCCCGGCCAAGGATATTGCTTTACTGCTGCCAAATGCACAGCTGTTAATGGAAGAAAAGCCTGACGCCGCAGTAATGGTAACGGTTATAATTGGGAAAAACTATAATAATAGTGAATAGGGAGGGTTTTTATTGGATCATAAGGTGCAGAGCTTGGTTAAGCTAATTTCCAAAGCGGCCGAAGATAAAAAAGCAATTGACCTTGCTATCCTCAAAATTGGCGAAGTTTCGCTAATAGCTGACTATTTTGTGATTATGACCGGAGCCACAAAAATTCAAATTCATGCTATTGCCAATGAGATTATGGAAAAGACTGAAGAAGCCGGTTTTACTTTGCTGCATAAAGAAGGCTATGATGAGGGCTTATGGGTTTTGCTTGATTACGGAGCGGTCGTTGTCCATATTTTTCAACCCAAGGAACGTGAATTTTATAATCTTGAGCGTCTTTGGAGCCATGCTCCCAGGGTTGATAATAACTTCCAAGCTACTGCCAATTGACAAAAATGACTGGCTTAAAGATTATAATGCTGAAATTGAGTCCATTATTTACCTCATTTCTTTAGTTGACAAGTTTGATAGTAATCGTTATAATATATCATGTTACTGCCAAATGGGGATGTAGCTCAGTTGGGAGAGCGCTTGAATGGCATTCAAGAGGTCAGGGGTTCGATTCCCCTCATCTCCACCATTAGAAACCAGAACCCTCGTAACTAGTTAATGTTACGGGGTTTTTTATTTGCCTCCATAAAAGTTGCTTAGGAGAGTTGTATTTTGCAGGAAAATGACCCCTTTTCCCGAATTGTGCTAGTTGGGAGGGGGTGAAAAAATGGCTAATGATAGGATGACTTCGATTCCTATTCAAAGAAATAAACTTGATGTGGCAACCGAATTAACCATGCTGCATGTTAATAATTTTAGCTTCTTAAACCTAGATGCAGATAACATAAAAAGGATTTTTGCAGAATATTATTCTTTAGTTGTTCAGCTAGAAAAAACAGCAGATAAAAATCCGAATAAACTAATGGAGTTTTTACCCGATGAGATAAAAATGAATCTTTTCTAAATTCAAGAGTCCAAGGCTCTTTTTTATGCTATTGTAGTTCAGCTAAGCTGAGAATCTCCTTTACTAAGATGTAGCCGTCAGTATTAGTGCAATACCGTTGTATAGAGCGGATAAACATAGTATGATGGAATTGTAGTCGCAGGCATTACGCTTATCCCTCTAAACATTATTTACAGTATCTAATCTTTGTAGATAAATTAACCCAAGAAGCACAGATTAATGCAAAAACGGCTCCCTTGGGGGGAGCCATGGTAAAATTTAAAAATTATGTTTTTGGCGTATTTTAGCCATATCTTCATCAGCAGTACTAATAGGGGAAATATTATAGTTTTCCACCAGGTAATTAAGGATAGTGGGGGAAATAAAGCTCGGAATGGTGGGGCCAAGATAAATATTTTTTACACCTAAATAGAGCAGTGTTAAAAGGATGGAGACGGCTTTTTGTTCATACCAGGAAATATTTAGTGTTAAAGGCAGCTCATTTATATCGCAATTAAAGGCTTCTGCCAATGCTACTGCTACACGGATGGCACTATAAGCATCATTGCATTGACCCATATCCATTAAACGCGGTAGTGAGCCAATATACCCCAAATCTAAATCGTTGAAGCGGTACTTGCCGCAAGCCAGGGTTAAAACCACCGTGTCTTTCGGTGTTTTGCGGACAAATTCTGTGTAGTAGTTGCGTCCAGCTTTGGCACCATCGCAACCGCCTACTAAAAAGAAATGCTTTATATCACCGGCTTTAACGGCTTCAATAACTTTATCTGCTACTGATAAAACCGTGCCATGGGAAAAACCGGTGGTAACCTGTGTGCCGCCGTTAATGCCTGCCAGCAGTGTATCTTCGGGGTACCCCCCCAGCTCCAGTGCCTTTTCAATAAGGGGTGTAAAATCTTTATCTGCACCTATGTGGGTTATGCTGGGATAGGAGACTACTTCGGTAGTAAAGACACGATCACGGTAGCTGTCCTTTACCGGCATTAAGCAGTTGGTTGTAAATAGGATAGGGGCGGGAATATTGGCAAATTCTTTTTGCTGATTTTGCCATGCTGTGCCAAAGTTGCCTTTGAGATGGGGATAAGCTTTAAGTTTGGGGTAAGCGTGTGCAGGCAGCATCTCGCCATGAGTATAAATGTTAATGCCCTTATCTTTTGTTTGCTCCAGCAGTAAAGCAAGATCATGAAGGTCATGTCCTGAAATTACAATAAAGGGACCTTTTTCAATAGTCAGGGGCACAGTTGTGGGGACGGGCGTGCCGTAAGTTTCAGTATTGGCCCTATCCAATAGTTCCATACATTTAAAGTTTATTTTTCCCGCTTCCAGTACAAGTGGTAACAGATCTGCCATTTCTAACTCTGCACCGACTGCACGCAGCCCTTCATAAAAGAAAGCGTTAACTTCTTCATCACTATAACCAAGCATAAGTGCGTGATAGGCATAAGCAGCCGTGCCGCGCAGACCTAAGAGAATTAATGTTTTTAAAGAGCGAATATCTTCGTCTGCCCCCCAAAGCTTTTGCATATCATAATCATAAACACGGCCAGAAGAATTTTCCACCAATTTATTTATTTCATTGTGCACCGAGTCGATTTGGGCCTGAATTGCTTTATTGTCAAAACTGACGTTTGTGATAGTGGTAAACAGTCCTTCCAGCATGACGCGGTGTGTAGAAGCCGTAGGCTTCCTGCCGTCAGCTGCTTGTGCCAGGCCAATTAGTGCAGCTGTTAATTCATCCTGTAAATTGGCAGTATCAGCTTCTTTGCCGCAAGTTCCGCGATTTCCTGTGCAGCTGCCGCAAGCTGCCGTTTGTTCACATTGAAAGCAAAACATTTTTTGGGTCATAATTAATCCTCCTTAATAGAAGCCAGGTATTTTATAGATACGCTCTGCAGCGATATTCCTATTTTACATTAATAATTACATCAAGTATGTTGTTTTAACAACATACTTTGCAAAGAGGAGGAAATTTTTTCAGGAGGAAGAAATATAAAAGAGTAAATATTTAGGAGTTTAATTAAATCTTCACCTTTTCTGAAGCTTGTTGTGGTACATTATAATTAGCAGCCTAACACAAACTACTATTGCGGTAAAATTAAGTAAAGGAGAGTAGAAAATGGGAAAAAGAGAAACAATGGATGGGAACCAAGCTGCGGCTTATGCTTCTTATGCTTTTACGGAGGTAGCTGCCATTTATCCTATCACGCCGTCTACACCGATGGCAGAAGGCATAGACGAATGGTCCGCTCACGGGAAGAAGAATATTTTTGGCCAAGCTGTTAAAGTTGTGGAAATGCAATCTGAAGCCGGAGCGGTGGCAGCTATGCGTGGTGCACTGCAATCCGGTGCCCTTGCCTCGACCTATACAGCGGCACAGGGTTTGTTGTTAATGATACCGGGCTTATATAAAATGGTGGGGGAATTGCTACCCGGTGTGCTGCATGTGGCAGCAAGGTCCATTGCTACCCATGCATTGTCAATTTTTGGCGACCATCAGGATGTAATGGCCTGCCGCCAAACCGGGGCGGCGCTGCTGGCTTCAGCCAATGTGCAGGAAGTTATGGATTTAGCGTGTATTGCACATTTGTCTGCATTAAAAGCCAGAATTCCTTTTATCCATTTTTTTGATGGTTTCCGTACTTCTCATGAATTCCAGAAAATTGATGTAATTGAGTATGATGATTTGAAAAAGTTAATCGACCAAGATGCTTTAAAAGAATTTCGTGAGCGTTCTCTGTCACCGATGCGGCCTGTGGCTAGAGGGACAGCTCAGAATCCGGATATTTATTTTCAGCAGCGGGAAAGCCAAAACCCCTTTTTCCAGGCAGTGCCTGCCATTGTTCAGGACTATATGAATAAACTGGCGGCTATTACAGGACGTCAGTATCATTTATTTGACTATTATGGTGATAAAGAGGCGGAAAAAATAATAGTGGCCATGGGTTCTGTCTGCGATACCATCAGCGAAACCATAGATTATTTGCAGCGGCGCGGAGAAAAGGTAGGTATGGTTAAAGTTCATCTCTACCGTCCCTTTGCCGAGCAGGCTTTCTTAGACGTTATCCCTAAAACGGTGAAAAAAATAGCGGTCTTGGATCGGACTAAGGAGCCGGGTGCAGCCGGTGAACCGCTCTATTTGGATGTTGTTAAAGCATTTAAAAACGAAAAAGAGCAGCCCATAATTGTAGGTGGGCGCTATGGTTTATCTTCCAAAGATACTCGTCCTTCTCAAATTATTGCTGTTTACCGCAATTTAGATGAACAGATGCCCCGGGATAATTTTACCATCGGTATCGTTGACGATGTAACTCATACTTCTTTACCGGAGACAGAAGTAGTCGATACCACTCCGGAAGGAACCATTAGCTGCAAGTTTTGGGGTTTGGGTTCAGACGGTACCGTTGGGGCAAATAAAAGTGCCATCAAGATTATTGGAGATAATACTGATTTACATGTACAGGCTTATTTTTCCTATGATAGCAAAAAATCAGGGGGTACAACAGTTTCTCATCTGCGCTTTGGCAAGAGTCCCATTAAAGCATCTTACTTAGTTTATGACGCTGATTATATTGCCTGCCATAATAGTGCTTTCCTGGCACAATATGATTTAGTAAAGGGATTGAAAAAAGGCGGCACTTTTGTCCTTAATTGCCCTTGGCGAGAAGAGGAATTAGAGGAGAAATTACCTGCCGCTTTAAAGCGTTATTTGGCTCAAAACGATATTCAATTCTATATTATTGATGCTTTAGCAATTGCAAATAAAGTAGGGTTGGGTAATCGAATTAATATGGTTATGCAGGCGGTTTTCTTCAAACTGGCAAACGTGATTCCTGTAGAAGAAGCTTTACGCTTACTAAAAGAACAAATTGCAGAACTGTATGGCAGAAAGGGAGAAAATATAGTACAAATGAATTATGCGGCCGTTGATTCTGCTTTGCAGTATTTGAGCAAAGTGGAAGTACCGCCGCACTGGCAGGCAGCAGAGGAAGAAATGCAGCCTGTAAAGGAAGAGCCTCCTTTTGTTAAAGAAATACAGCGGCCCATGGCACGGCATGAAGGCGATGAACTACCGGTCAGCACTTTTCGCGGGATGGAGGACGGCACTTTCCCCTTGGGAACTACTGCTTATGAAAAGCGCGGCATTGCTCCCATGGTGCCTGAGTGGCAAATTGAAAAATGTATTCAGTGTGGGCAGTGTGCTTATGTTTGTCCCCATGCTACCATCAGGGGCTTCTTGCTGGATGAGGAGGAGTTGGGGCGTGCTCCAGCGACTTTTAAAACAAAAAAAGCGGTGGGTAGGGGCATAGACCATTTACAGTACCGGGTCCAGGTATCTCCTTTGGATTGTACCGGTTGCGGTAATTGTGCTGATATTTGCCCGGCCAAAGATAAAGCTTTGGTTATGCAGCCGGCTGAGCAGATGATTGAGAGGGAAGCGGAAAACTGGGAATTTGCCATGACAATTACTGCAAAAGATGATTTAATAAATCCTCATACCATTAAAGGTATTCAATTTGTCAGACCGCTTTTGGAGTTTAGCGGAGCATGCCCTGGCTGTGGCGAAACTCCTTATATTCGTTTGTTGACGCAGCTCTTCGGTGATAGAATGGTGATTTCCAACGCCACAGGATGTTCTTCCATTTGGGGTGCCTCTGCTCCCTCTATTGCTTATACTACAAATGCTGCGGGCAGAGGTCCGGCTTGGATTAATCCCCTCTTTGAAGATGCTGCTGAATTTGGGTTTGGTATGATGCTGGGATTTAAACAAAAGAGAGCAGAACTGGCGCAACTAATTGAAAGTGCTCTTAAAGACGCATCACTTCCCTCAACACTTAAAGAAGCTTTTCAGCATTGGCTTGATAATATGCATAATGCTCAGGCCGCTAAAGCTGCTGCTCAGAAAGTGATAGAGGCTTTAGATGATAAGCAGCTGTCTTACAATAATTTGCTTGAGGAGATTAGGAAGAGAAAAGATTATCTTGAAAAATGGTCTTACTGGGCCATTGGCGGAGATGGCTGGGCTTATGATATTGGCTATGGCGGTTTAGATCATGTATTGGCTTCCGGAGAGGATATAAATATTTTTGTGATGGATACCGAGGTTTACTCCAATACCGGTGGTCAGAGCTCTAAGGCAACTCCTACAGCAAGCGTAGCTAAACTGGCTGCGGCAGGTAAGAAAACACCTAAAAAGGATTTAGGCTTAATGGCTATTAGTTATGGAGATGTCTATGTGGCACAGATAGCAATGGGGGCGGATATGAATCAAGCAATAAAAGCAATCTTGGAAGCCGAAAGTTATCCCGGTCCTTCTCTAATCATTGCTTATGCTCCTTGTATTAGTCACGGTATTAAAACCGGGATGGGTACAAGTATGATGGAGGAAAAGAGAGCTGTTGCCGCCGGGTACTGGCACCTCTACCGTTATAACCCTGCTTTAAGAAAACAGGGAAAAAATCCTTTTATTTTGGATTCCAAAGAACCAAAAGAAGATTTTATTGAGTTCATTCAAGGTGAAATCCGCTACTCACAGTTAAAGAATGTTTTTCCGGAAAAAGCCGAAGATATGTACAAACTGGCCAAACAGCATGCTGAAGAAAGGGGCAGAAGATATCAACGGCTGGCTGCGGAGAAAATTTTATAAAGCAAAAGGGGAAGGTTTATGCCTTCCCCTTTTTATCAAATAGTCTTATGGCAGTTTTACAAACTTTACCGAAAACATGCCTTCGAGAGCACGAAGTTTTTCCAATGTTTCTTCTGAAACCGGGCTATCTACCTGCAGGGCCATGACTGCTTCGCCGCCAATTGATTTTCGTCCAACCTGCATACCGGCAATATTAATATTTTCTGACCCCAGAACTGCACCAACCCTGCCAATTACACCGGGCATATCAATATGATTTGTTACTAGCATATATTGAGAAGGTATAACTTCCAAATGGAACTGATCTATTTGGACAATCCGGACATCTTGTTTGTTAAAAATTGTGCCGGCAATGGTATGGGTTTCGTTTCCTTGTTTTGCAGTAACGGTAATTAGGCTGGTAAAGTTCTCCACAGATGTGCTTCTTGTTTCTCGTATTTTAATGCCACGCTGCTGTGCTAGGACTGGAGCATTGACAGAGTTGACCGTACCTTCCAGGAAATTAGAAAGAAAGCCTATTAAAAATGAGGTGGTAAGAGGGGCCACAGGGTAATCAGCTAGCTGACCATTATAGGAAATATTGAATTGGTCCACTTGACCGCTAAAGATTTGTGCGTAAAGGGAGCCCATTTTTTCCATAAGAGGAACATATGGTTTGACTTCTGCCAGTGTTTCCGGTGGAATGGAAGGTACATTAACGGCCGTCTCCGGCGGTTCCCCTTGTAATATTTTTATTATTTGTTCAGCCACTTGCACTGCTACATTTATTTGTGCTTCTTCAGTAGAGGCACCAAGATGCGGAGTTACAATGACGTTTTCAAAGTCACAGAGTGGGTTAGCAATGGCCGGTTCCTCTTCAAAGACATCAAGGGCGGCGCCGGCAATTTTTCCTTCTTTTAGACCTGCGCAGAGGGCAGCTTCATCAATAAGCCCACCTCTGGCGCAGTTGATGATACGCACACCCTTTTTCATCATGGCAATTTCTTTAGCACCAATCATATGCAGTGTAGATTTATTTTTGGGGGTATGCAGAGTAATAAAGTCGGCTTGGCGATAAATTTCTTCCGGGGTCGCCACCATGGTGACTCCCAGTTTTTCTGCCCGTTCTGCTGAAATATGAGGATCATAGGCAAGTATCTTCATTCCCATAGCTTTAGCACGCTTAATTACTTCGGTGCCAATTCGCCCCATGCCGATGACACCTAAAGTTTTTTGGTATAATTCTATTCCCATAAATTTATTTCTTTCCCATTTGCCTGCTTTTAAGGAAATTGAAGCAGCAGGGATATTGCGAGCCAAAGCCGTCATCATGGCAATAGTATGTTCTGCAGCGGAGATGGTATTGCCTCCCGGAGCATTAATAACAATAATACCTTTTTCTGTGGCGGCATCAATATCAATGTTATCAACACCAACCCCGGCGCGCCCGATAACTTTTAGTTTTTTACCGGCCTCAATGATGGGGCGCGTTACTTTGGTGGCACTTCTGACAATCAAGGCATCATAGGCGGGGATAATAGAAATGAGTTCCGCTTCCGTTAAATTTGTTTTAACGTCGACTGTTAGTTTTTCCTGCAGTTTTGCGATGCCCTGTTGGGAAATGGAATCGCTTACTAAAACTTTCACAAGCTTACCTCCTTTTTGTGTACTAGTATTGTTTATATGCTCTTTGCTTTTACCAATGTTTAGAATATAATATTTAAAATATAATACCAGAAGCTTATTGGTAATACAAGAATAGTCAGGATAATTTTACCTGATAGTTGTAAATTTGCCTAATGTAAGCAGCAGGAGAAGCTTTTTTTACGTCGAAAGAAGCAACAAATAATTAGGAAAGCCATAGGGTGCATGGCGAAAAACGGAGGATTATTGTGAAAACAATTATTATTGGTGCCGGTAAGGTAGGCTATCAATTGGTCGAAAGTTTATTACATGAAAATCATGATATAACAGTTATTGACAGCAGTCAGGATGTGATTGACAAGCTTAACGATAATTTTGATGTTTTGACATTAAAGGGCAACGGCGTATCGAGCCAATTGCTAATGCAGGCGGATTGCGCCAACGCAGATTTACTCATTGCGGTAACAAATAGTGACGAGGCTAATATTGTTTCTTGTATTACGGCGAAAAAACTAGGTACAAAAAGTGTGATTGCGCGGGTGAGAAATCCGGAGTATGTAACCGAATTAGAATTTATGCAAAAAAATTTAGAGATAGAATATATTATTAACCCTGAGTTGGCTGCAGCTCAGGAAATAATGCGTTTGCTGCTTGATTCTTACAACTCCTATGCTGTTGATTTTGCCAAAGGCAGGGTTCGCATTATTGAAGTGCAAATTGATTCATACTCGGATTTAGCTAACCGGCAAATTAAAGATTTGGACTTGCCGGAATCCATTATAATTGCCGCCATTTCCCGCAAAGGCAAGGTAATGATACCAAACGGCTTTGATTTTATTTACCCGAAAGATAATTTATATGTACTGGGAGAGAGAAATTCAATAGATCTTTTTGTCAGGTCCCTGGGTGTTCCTATCGCTCATGATAATGAAAAGATCCGCAATGTTTTAATTGTTGGTGGTAGCATCATAGCTTTCTACCTGGCAAAAGAACTTGAACAGGTCGGCGTAAATGTTAAAATTATTGAAGAAAAGCTGGAAAGATGCCGCGAACTGGCAGAAGGGCTGAACAACACGCTGGTGCTGCATGGAGATGGCACGGATATTGAGCTGCTAAAAACGGAAAATATAGAGAAAATGGATGCTTTTGTGGCAGCTACAGGCTTTGATGAGGAGAATTTACTGTTAACGCTTTTGGCAAAACAATTAGGTGCAAAGAAGGTCATTGCCAAAGTTAGCCGTTCCAGCTATAACTCCGTTATTGAGACCATTGGCATAGATAATGCCGTCAGCCCGAAACTAATAACTGCACGGGATATCCTTAGACTGATTCGTGGCGGCAAAATAGTTTCCATGTCTTTGTTACTTGGCGGCCAGGCCGAAGTTCTGGAGATTGTGCCCCAAGAGGGGGCGCCAATCATTAATAGACCGCTAAAAGATGTGGGTATTCCCAAGGGTGTAATCATTGGAGCAATTTTTCGCAATGATAAAATTATTATTCCTAAGGGTCATGCTGTTATTGGTAGGAATGATCGGGTAGTGGTATTTACCCTGGAAAGTGATGTGGACAAAGTTAAGAAGCTTTTTAATCCTAAAAGGGGCGGTGTGCCTAGCCATGAACTTTTCAATAGTGATTAAAAATCTTGGAATGTTACTCCTTTGTGAGGCGGCGGCAATGCTGCCTTCAGTTTTTTTAGCTTTTTATTACCAAGAAAGCACAATTTCCGCTTTTTTGTATGCGATTATTATTGCTGTCTTTTTTGGTTTACTTTTTTATTCCCTGAAAGTTAAAGAAAATATTATTCGTTATAAAGAAGGTTTTGCTATTGTTACTTTCGGTTGGATAGCAGTATCGTTAATTGGTGCTCTTCCCTTTATTTTTTCCGGTGTTCTACCTTCTTTTGCAGATGCCTTTTTTGAAACAGTATCCGGTTTTACCACAACAGGTGCAACTGTGATTACTAATGTGGAAATAGTACCATATAGTTTACTTTTTTGGCGTTCTTTTACACACTGGCTTGGTGGTATGGGTATTCTTGTTTTGGCGCTGGCCATTAGCCCGGCCTTGGGGGTGGGGACTTTTCAAATTTTAAGAGCGGAAAGCCCAGGCCCAATTTCTACCAAACTGACTCCCAAATTAAGTAATACAGCCAAAATTCTTTATACGACCTATCTGATTATTACACTGATCGAGATTATTTTGCTGAACTTAGGCGGGATGCCTCTTTTTGACAGCGTGGTAAATACTTTTGGCACTTTGGGCACAGGTGGTTTTTCCATCAAAAATGCCAGCATTGGTGCCTATAATAATGTTTATTTTGAGCTTGTAATTACTATTTTCATGCTGCTGTCGGGAGTAAACTTTTCCCTTTACTATTTAGCTTTTAAACAGAAAAGCCTATGGCATTTTTGGCAGGATAAAGAGTTTAAGGTCTACCTGGGCATTGTTGCCGTTTATATACTCGTTATTACGCTTAATCTTTGCGGCAGTGTTTTTAATTCTTTTTGGGAAAGTCTCCGGCATGCATCTTTTCAGGTCGTGTCAATTATTACAACCACAGGATATGCTACAACAAATTTTGACCTCTGGCCCGATTTAAGCCGTATGCTGCTTTTATCGTTAATGTTTATTGGTGCCTGTGCTGGATCAACAGCCGGCTCAATGAAAGTAATACGAATTTATCTTATTTTTAAATATGTACAAAGGGAGATTAGCAGTTTAATTCATCCCCGGGCTGTAAGGGCTGTTAAGATAGGTGAGCAATCTGTTCAGGAAACTGTTTTATCTAGTGTTGTTGCTTTTGCGATGCTTTATTTCTTGTTATTTATTGCTGCTACTTTGCTTATTTTGACGCAAGGCTTGGATATTATCAGTGCCATCTCAGCGGTGGCCTGCACCCTTGGCAATGTCGGGCCCGGACTTAATACTGTCGGGCCGGCGCAGACTTTTGCACCCGTATCCGATTTTGCCAAATATATTTTTTCTTTATGCATGCTGATGGGCAGGCTTGAACTCTATACAGTCATTTCACTGCTTTCTCCTCGTTTTTGGCAAAAATAAAAACTCGCCGGTAACGGCGAATTTTTTATTCTCTAAATTCAATGGCATTAATTTTGTAATGGACAGTTCCTCCAGGCGTTTTGACCTTAATTTCATCGCCAACTTTTTTTAATAAAAGGGCTCTGCCCACAGGGGACAGGTATGATACGTCATTTTCTTCAACACGTCCCTGCAGCGGGTCAACCACATGGAATTCCATTACTTCTCCATTGGCTGCGTCTTCTAGCTGAACGGTGCAGCCAATAAAAACAAAAGGAGCGTTTGTTTTATTGCTGCTCTTTTCCGCTTCTTTTATAAATTGTTTTACACCGTTTACATAATTGTCAATAAGATTGTTAAATTCATGTTGTTCACGCGGTGATTTGGAAAAGTATTGTTCGATTGTACGCTTTCTTTTATCGTCAATAATTGAAAGCTGTTTATTTAAATGATCCAATTGTTCCTGCGAAATTAAAGTTTGCATTTTTTACCCCCACTAATAAAAAGTTCTATATAAAGCACTTGGGCGTCCCGCACTTAGGCGTGACACCCATACATAAACCATAACATATCAGTCAATGTTTGTCAATAGTGTATGATCATTCGATAGTGTCAAGACACTTTAGGTTTTATTGAACCTCACATCATTTACACGACACAACGTTCATTTAACTTTCTCAAAGCTGATCT
>JAAZIQ010000082.1 GCA_012800795.1 Bacillota bacterium | reverse complement strand
TTGCAGATATATGGTTTTTATCCAAAATCGTGATCCAGTAATGCGAACCTTCGTGGTTCTTCCGACACTTTTAATCTATCATATTATACTTTCTCTGTCAACAAGTCTTACGGCTGCCGGGTATGGTGCTGCCGTTTCAGCAATGTTAGGGAGCGGCAGCGGGCACAATGTCTACAGCTTGTCCGCAGTATGGACAGCGGCCGTGCCGTAATTTATTGATTACCCGGTAACCATCCCGCACAATAACAGTACTGCCGCAAGCAGGACAGTCGGTATTTACTTCAATACCCGGCAGATTGCCAAGATAGACATAGCAAAGTTTTTCCCGGGCAATTTGCTGCAGCCTTTTCATGACAGCCGCCGGTGTCGGTGGATAATTAAAGTGGCGCTGTGGATAGTAACGGGTGAAATGCACGGGTATTTTTGGATTAAGTGCAGCCACCCAGTCCACAAAACGCCGTACATCGCGCTCATGGTCATTTAAAGTCGGAATAACCAAATAAGTAAGCTCCACATGGGCAGCGGCGGCAGCTGCTTCCACATAGCGCAGGACAGGTTTTAAACGACCGGCACAATACTGCTGATAATAATGATCCTGAAAAGCTTTAACATCAATATTAAAAGCATCGATATACGGCAGCAGCTCCCGTAGTGGCTCGGGATTGAGATAACCGTTAGTCACCATGACATTTTTCAACCTCTGCTGCTTTGCCAGACTTGCTGTTTCTAAAACAAACTCAAACCATACACCCGGTTCAGAATAGGTATAAGCAATACCGAGAAGCCCTTGTTCAGTTAGCAGCTGAACTAAATCCGCAGGAGTGTACCGTTTTGCCTGCCGATCCGCAGCCGCCCGCACTAACTGCCAGTTCTGACAAAAGCCGCAGTCTAAATTGCAGCCCACTGTACCTACAGACAGGATTTGCTGACCCGGATAAAAATGATACAATGGTTTTTTCTCCAGCGGGTCTACCGCTAAAGCAGCACAAAGGCCATAATTTAAGGAAAATAACTGCCGACCGCGCACCTGCCGCACACCGCATAAACCGCTTTCTCCCTCCTGCAGCCGGCAGAAATGGGGACAAAGCTGACAAATAATTTCCTGTTGCCTGCTTTTATAATATAAAGCTTCACGCATGCTCCAGACCCCCGTTTAATGGTAGCGCTGCACGCGAAAACGATAAAGTTTATAATCTTCTTCCGGTGCAATACCAGCTTTCTGTAAAGCAATCTTGATTTGCGCTTCAGCTGTCTCCACACCTGCCAAATTGGGCAGAAGCAGTCCTCTCCGCTGCCCTTTTTCCACAATTACGCCAAATTGCTGCGGATCAAGCTCTGTGCTGCTGGAGACCGCTTCCGGCGTTTCCAGCACATCAACGGAATAAACTAAATCAGGCAGTTCCTCTTCTGAAACGGGAGGAAAGCGTGGGTCATAAAAGCCGGCAGCAATGGCATTTTCAATGATTTCCGCCGCTAAATTTTCTTGCTGCGGTTCAATGGTACCTATACAGCCACGAAGCTCTCCATTTAAGTGGAGGGAAACGAAAGTTCCGGCCCGCTGCCGGCAAAGCGGTGAAGTAAGCGGAGGGTCAATAATTTTTTTGCTACGCACATAAGTTTCTAAAGCCTGTCTGGCCAATTGTACGTATTCACTCTCTTCCTGTTGCATAAAGAAGGACTGGACTTTTCCTTTCCTGCCCGGAGTTAAATCTGCTACCAGGTAACCCACACCAAAAGGACCTTCATAGGAAAGTATTTCCGGCTCCACAGTTTCTCCATCCAGAATGCCCAAAGTGATCAACAAAGAACGGTAACCGCATTCTCCCGCCTCTTCTACCAACTGCTGATCAAGATTAAGTATAGCCTCCACATCATATTTCTCCAGCAACTGTATTAGCTTCCGATCAAATAGCTTTCCCGCTGGAGAAAAGCCGGCCGGAGCATCTTTTGTCAGACGGTGTGAAAAATCAGCACTGCAGACCACGGCAGCTTTCCGTTTAAGACGCAGTAAAGCCCAGCGCACAGCCTTCCCGAAGCTGTAGAGCTGTTTTGGCGGCAGCAGCCCAAAGGTGATATGCACCAACGGTAAAGCTATGTCCTGCTGCTGTAGAAAATAGAGCGGCACCATTGCACCATGATCCAGCGATAGGTCCACACCATAAGCTGCACTGCGCCGCTTATCAAGACTAACACAATCAATACCAAGACGGACAGCTTCCAGTTCGACAGCCTGCAGTACACTTTTTTCGATACGCCAGGCAAATTTAATTTCGGGGGCACCAAATTGTGCTAAAGAGCCCGTTAACTGCTCTTCAACCAACAAGGCTACGGCATCACGAAACATCGGACCATGCGGCGTAATGAGGACCAAAACATCAGCACCACTTTCTTTCACACGACCTGCCAGCTCATTCATGGCGGCCGCAGTCCTAGCCACCCGTTTTGCTTCAACACCCCCTACTGCCGGTATTACAATCGCCGGGTGAGGGTAAATACCAGCATGCACAACAGTTTCCATTGACCTACTCCTTTTCCCCTTTTATTTTTATTTTAACCGGTAATGTTTTCCTTTACTACCGGCAGCTGCAACGTTATCACTTACCTGCAAACTTTGCACCGCCTCTACAGTGTCCATAAACCATCTTAATGCTTAAAATTACAGCGAGCTAGCTTGCCTACGGGTAAAAACGTGATTACTTAATTTGTATTCCTTTAATAGTTCCAAAGCCTCATCTATGTTCTTGCCAAGGTCTTTAAGGGAGTGGGCATCGGAACCAACAGTAAAAATCTTAATGCCTGCTTTCACCGCCAAAGCCAGAACTTCCCTTGTGGGATGAAACTCCTCAAACCCTCTGCGGCGACTGGATGTGTTTATTTCCAACCCCATCCCCCTCCGAGCCATTTCCGCAAAAACCGGCTCTATGGCACCGCGGTGAATAGTAAATATTTCGGAGCCATAGTGAGCGAACCCATACCGGTAGTAGAAATCTACATGGGCAATACTATCGAAAAGTCCGGTTTTAACTGCTTCCTCTAATACTAAGAAATAATCCCTGCGCAATTCCGCCAAGCTTTTGTTTCGAAAGTAGTGTGGACTTTCCTTCTGAGAGGAAATGGCTATATGATCGAGACAGTGGATAGCTCCCAACACATAATCAAATGGATAGCTGCTGGTAATTTTTTCAACATACTCTTCACAGCCTCGATTGTATCCCACTTCTATCCCAGCTTTTACTTTTAGATTTGCATGTTTAAACTCATCCTGTGCCCTGGTTATTTCTTCAAAATAGCTATCCAGCCAGGCAAAATTCAAAACCGATACTTTTTCACCGTTTAAGCAAACAAAGTTATCCTTTTCCTGGCGCACAGGATCCAGTTCAACGTGGGTAGTGAAACAAATTTCCCTTATACCTAGTTCCAAAGATCTCTGACAATATTCCTTAATCTTGACAGGAGAAGCATCAATTGAATAGTCCGGGTGAACATGGTAATCAGTTCTTTGGTTATTCACTATAACTAGCTCCTTTCTTTCCTCTTTCCCAATGTGTGACAGGGGCGGTCCTTGTCACGTTTAGACGAATAAGTTCAATTAGCAGTATTGAATCTTACAATAAGAGGCAAAATAATCACAAAACAAATAGGAGATGGTTTTGTGGTTATACGAGATAGAATTGCGCTAGGGGTGCTCGCAGGACTTTTAGCAACAATTCCTTCTTTTATAGTAAACACCATATCAGTAAAACTGGGATTTGCCAGATGGTATAGTTACCAGATAGGCGGCAGTATTTATCTTCACCCTGGTCTTACTGATTCGCCACAAGGATTAATTCTGGGACTATTAGTCTGGATGATACCGGCAATGATTCTTGGTGTAATAACATCATATGTCATTCAGGCAACGGGCGAGGACTTTTGGTGGTTAAAAGGAATTGGCGTTACATTGACATCTATGTATCTTATTATATATGGTTTTCTGTACAGTTTGGGAGGCGCAAAGATAGTTCCCTTTGATTTTGCCACAAATATCTCTATGTATTTGGAAAACATCGTTTATGGGTTATCTCTAGGTTATCTTATAAAGCGTTGGGGAAAACTAACTACCCACCAATAAATGACCGCCAATCAGGAATATCTCCTGATTGGCGGTCATTTGTAATGTGACAAAAACCGTCCCCTGTCACATTCTGAGAATTTTCTCCATAGCTTTACCCCTGGCCAATTCATCAACCGGTTTGAGGGGCCATGTAATACGCTCCTTTACTGTTTACAAAGAAAAAACATACTGGCTTTGACCTTTTTTCTGCAAAGTTACTTCCTCACATTTTACTTGAAAAACTCGCTCTATTGCCCCACTACTATATACAGTTTTAGGGCTACCGTAAATAACGACTTCTCCTTTATCCAAAAGGCAGATTTTATCACAATTAGTCAGCGCATTATTTAGGTCGTGAATTACCATTATGACGGCTTTTCCCAACTTTTTTAGCTCTTTTATAATGGCCAAAATCTCCAGTTGATGATTTATATCTAAAAATGTTGTGGGTTCATCTAAAAAAATATAATCTGTATCTTGTGCTAAAACCATGGCGAGATATACTTTTTGTCTTTCTCCCCCCGACAGCTCCCTAACATTTTTGTTCCTGTATTTTTTTAGCCCCAGTGTGGCCAACGCTTTTTTCACAATGGCTTTATCCTTTGCGTGAGGAATTCTGGGAAAACCTAAATAAGGAAATCTGCCGTGCATCACCAGATTATAAACGGTAGTATTGGGAGTACTCCTGATTTGCGGCAAAAAAGAGATCTTTGTTGCCAGTTTTTTCTCAGGCATCTTAGAGATACTTCCTCCGTTTAAAATTATATCCCCGGAAATTGGCTTTAGCAACTGGGCCGCTGTTTTTAATAAAGTGGTCTTTCCGCAGCCATTTTTACCGATAATCCCGGTGATGCTTCCTTTGGCAAAAGAGATATTTACATTTTTAATTACCTCAAATCCCTGATAACCGGCAGTTATATTTCTTAATTCAAGCATCGATAAGCCTCCTTCTTTGTTTAAGTAGCAGATAAATAAAAAAGGGGCCTCCTAAAAATGACATGATAATGCCAACAGGGATTTCATAGGGAGCAAAGATGGTCCGAGCCAAAATGTCGCAAAATAAAGCAAAGGAGCTACCAAGCAAAGCCGTAACGGGAACTAAAAGCCTGTTGTCATAGCCGATGATAAACCTGGCCGCATGGGGAACTATAAGCCCTATAAAGCCCAGAAGTCCGGCAAAGCTAATGGCGCTGCCCGCCAGAAGTGATGAAAGAACAATAAAAATAAAACGGAATTTCGCTACATTTAAGCCTAAAGACTTAGCCGTTTCGTCCCCCAAAGAAAGAACATTCAGATCATAGCTAAAGATAAAAACTAAAACGAAGGAGATAAATATTAATATTCCGGGCAGCTTAATCCCGTCCATGGTCACACCGGATAAGCCACCAATTAAAAACCCTATTCTGCTGATGGCTGTATCCGGCTTAATAGTCAAAATTGTATCAGTGAAAGCGCCAAGAAAACTTGATACTGCAGCACCGGATAAAACTATTGTCATCCTAGACGCCCCCGTTTTTTTGGCAATAAAATACACCAATAAAGTGGCAATAAGCGCTCCGGCAAAGGCTGCCAGTGGTATTAAAGTAAGATAGGCGGGAAAGAACGTAATTAAAGCAGTAAATAAGCCGGCTCCGGAGGAAACGCCAATAATGCTGGGACCGGCCAAAGCATTATTCAGCACCGTTTGCAGCACTAATCCCGCCAGTGATAAAGCACAGCCAGCAAGAATTGCGGCCAAGGTCCTTGGTTTCCTAACATAGTTTATAATTTGAAATTCCTTTGTCAGTTCTTCTCCTCTAAATAAAACGGAAAATGTTTTTGATAATGATATCTTTGATGAGCCGATGCTGATACTAAATGCGGTAAAAAACAATAGACATAAAACAAGCAAAGCTATAACAAAAATGTCATAGCTTTTTGTTTGCTTAATTAAAAATTTCCGGGTAGATAATCTCTGCAAGATAGCTATAGCTTTCACCCCATTTTGCATTTGGTTTGTAATGGAACAATTCCTTAGGCAAGATAATATATCTATCATTTTTTACGGCAGTTAAATTGCTCCAAGCCTGGTTTTTTTCGATGCCGTTTTTTAAAGCTTCCAGTGCTTTTTCCGCACTGCCCATGGTGGTAACAAAAATATAGTCAGGATCTTCCTCGATGATCTCTTCAATGCTCAACTCTTCCAATAAAGATGGATGTTTTTTAGCAATATTTATAGTTCCTAAATCCTCTAAAATCTTACAAGTTAAATTGTCATCTTTTTTCGCTTTAGCTCCGCCGGAAAAAGCCCGTATAAATAACACTGTAGGCTGATCTGAAGCCTTGTTTTTTATTTTGGCTAAAATATTTTCTATATCTTCTTTTACTTTTAACCCATATTCTTCGTACAAATCCTTATTCCCGGTTATATCGGTACAGATATCCAGCATCTTCAAATAATCCTCAAAATATTCTACTTTGAAAAAGGCATGGGGAATCTTAGCGTCTTCCAAGATATCAGTGATTATTAAATGGTTTTCAATATCCGGTGATAACAAAACGAAATCGGGCAAGAGGGATAATATTTCCTCCACATTAGGATCCTTGATAGTACCCACTAGGCAGATTTCATCTGTTAGCTCGAAACGTTTTTCTTTGGTAACGTCATCTGTTACCCCCACCACTTTTCCACCGGCCAAAATCCATGTTTCTGCATAAGAGCCAACTAAAGAGACAACCCTTTCCGGCTTCTTTTCTAAAACAACACTTCTGTCCAGAGAGTCGGTAAAAGTATAGAATGCATTCTGATTGTTACCACCGGTATAGATACTTTCACTCGTATTTACCCTGCTACATCCTGTGGCCACCAATAACAGTAATATCAATAACACTAGAAATCTTCTTTTCAATTTCAGCACTCCTAATTTATGTTGCAGCTTGCTTGTCAATTTTTCCCCATATTTATCGTAACATCTTCTAAATTCTTTTTAAAATACAAGAACATTATCATCATAATAGCTTTTACCTATAATAAACAAACAAAAAAAATAAGGCTATTAAGCCTTTATTTTACCAACCTGCTGGCTGAATCAGCTTTGATAAGGGATGAAATGTTTTTATAAGCCCTTACCACTTCGATTAAACTTTTCATTCCTTTTGTCAAAACTTTATCTTTATGATAGACAATGCTGAAATACCTGTCCCAGGCTCCGTCCGCACATTCGATAATATGAAGCTGCGATTTTTTTACTTCTGCTTCAACCAAACAAATGGAGATTACCGCCAAATAGTTATTATTTATAACTTCTTTTTTAATGGCTTCCGGACTGCTGCCTTCAAATGCTATTTTTACCTCTATACCGTTTCCCTGCATATATCTTTCAAAAAGCTCCCTTGTTCCGCTACCCTTTTCTCTCATGGCAAAGTTTTCCCGGGCCAGCTCATGCAGCTTAATAATCTTCCTTTTAGCAAAAGGATGTTTGGTACTGCAGATAAGAACTAAATAATCTTCAACTTCCGGTATGCTGATTAAATCCGAGCTTTTAATTTCCCCTTCTACAATGCCAATATCTATTTCCGAGTTTAAAAGCTTGCTCTCTATCATCTGGGTGTTATTCATATAGGAATAAACTTCGATATGAGGCTCTTTTTTTGTAAATCTGTTTATGATATCACTTAAGATGGACTCACCAACTGTAATAGTTGAGCCTATTTTTATTTTCTCTTTTTTATTAATGTTAAACATTTTTTCTTCTAAATCATCAAATTGCTTGACCACAGTTTGAGCATAAGAAAATAACTTTTTCCCGGCATCAGTGATATATAATCTTCTATTTAAACGATTAAATAACAGAACTCCGTAGTGTTCTTCCAACTCTTTAATAGCCTGACTAACGGTAGGCTGCGAAATGTAAAGTTTGGCGGCAGCTGCACTCATGCTGCCGCTTTTAACTACTTCTATAAAAATCTTCAAATGCCTAATGGTCACCTTTTACCCTCCGTTAACGGCAAAAAATTCTTAGCCTTTCCATAGGTTTTACCTATAACCATGATTTGATTTTATCATTTTACCGGTTTTTAAACAATTGATATATTGTTAATAGAGGATTGTATTCTATTTGTAGGGAGAGTTCTTAAAGCAGTACTGCTTTTGGCATATAAAACTTAATAATTTAGGAAGGTGCAAGATGACAACTGTAAAGGTTACACCGGAACAAGAAAAAAAAGTAAAAGCATTGGGCTTTCTCAGAAATCGAGGAACAGATAATTTTAATGGTAGAATTATTACTGTTAACGGAAAAATAACGACTGCTCAACAAAGATGTATAGCAGAAGCTGCAGAAAAATTCGGCAATGGCAATGTTCTCTTTACTACCAGATTAACTATAGAGGTTCCCGGTATTCCCTACGAAAAGATAGAAGAATTTAGAGCTTTTATTGCCAAAGAAGGCCTGGAAACAGGAGGAACCGGTTCGAAAGTGCGGCCCATCGTTGCCTGCAAGGCAACTACCTGTCAATATGGCTTAATCGATGGTTTTGCTCTCTCGGAAAAAATTCATGAAAGCTTTTATAAAGGTTATGCAGATGTTAAACTACCCCATAAATTTAAAATCGGTGTAGGGGGATGTCCAAACAACTGCATTAAACCAGATTTAAATGACTTAGGTGTTATCGGCCAAATGGTACCTATTGTTAATGAAAATTATTGCATGGGCTGTAAAAAATGTTCTCTAGTTGAGTTATGTCCAGTGGAAGCAGCAAAAGTAGTCGATGGTGTACTTAAGATTGATCAAGATCTCTGTAATAATTGTGGACGCTGTATAGCACAATGTAATTTTGATGCCATTGAAGACGGAAAACAAGGATACAAAATCACCATTGGCGGCAGATGGGGTAAAAAAGTTAATAGAGGCAGAGCTATCAGCAAACTATTTACAGACGAAGAAGAAGTATTTAGCATAATAGAAAAAATGATCCTAATCTATAGGGAGCAGGGGATCACTGGAGAACGTTTGGCCGATACAATAGAAAGAATAGGCTTTGCAAGGATTGAAGCACAACTACTATCAGATGATATTTTAGAAAGAAAAGAAGAAATTTTATCAGCAGATCTGCATTCAGTGGGAGGAGCTACATGCTAACAGATAGACCTCAAAATAATTAAGCCCGCTTCTTACGAAGCGGGTATCTTTTTTTCGGATAGAAATTAATGAAACTATTGAAGCAGCATTGGTTCATGTTTTTGTAAAAACATAATCGCTTCATCCTCATCAAGTGGCTCGCTGATGAGAAATCCCTGTATTTTGTCACAGTTGTGTTCTTTTAAATACTGCAGCTGAAGGTCGTGCTCGACTCCTTCGGCAATTGTAAAATGCCTCAATTTATGTGAAATGGAGATAATATCGCTTGTTATCGCTTTTTAAGATCTGTCGTCATGAGTTTATCGATAAAATACTTATCAATTTTCATGTAGTCAACTTTTAATTCTTTTTCCCTGGCCAATGAAGAGTAGCCGGTTCCAAAGTCGTCGATGGCTATGTAGAGCCCCGCTTCTCTGAGTCTCTTTATAATACTATTGACATTGTCATAATCGGAAGCAAAAACCGATTCTGTAATCTCGATCATAACATTCTGCGGGTTGATTTGCATCCTGTTCATTATTTCAATCAGCCTGCTAGCAAAATCGGGCTTTAACAGCTGAACAACTGAAATATTAACAGAAAGATTAATTTTATCATAGCCAAGCTTCTTTAGTTTGTTTAAAAAACGAAATGCTTTAATTATTATTTTTTCACCGATTGGCAGGATGAGCTTTGTTTTTTCGGCAATGGGAATAAATTCTAAAGGTGATACTAAGCCCAGCCTCTCTGTCCTTAATCTGGCCAGCGCCTCAAAACCAAAAATTGAACCTGTTCTTAAATTCATAATGGGCTGATACTGTAAAAATAAATCATTAGCGGATTGAACATTTGCTGTGATGGCGTTGAGAGCTTCTACAATATCTCTTTCACGATTCACCGAATCTTCCAGAACTTCATCGTAAAAACAAATCTCAAATCCTTTGCCAAACAGGCTAATATACCTTTCTGAGGCAATCAGGAGTCTTCTCAATAATAAATCTATGTCCACTTCCACATGATTCTGCCCTATTTCTAAGATCCCAATCCCGCCGCCTATGCGATCCGTTACAAATACAGATTCTAAAATTTTTACTAAAAGATTGCTAAACTCAATGAGTTCGTTTTTATCTTTATAGTCAAAAAGATAAAAAACGAAGCGATTCTCCCGCGGGTGAAACAAAAGACACTTCTCGGTGCAAAGCTGACTAAGCGCTTCGGCCGCTTTTTTTATCAGATTCTGAGAATATTGAAAGCCATAATTAATTGCCAGCAGCTGAACCAAGCTTAAGTTAATACCAATGAGTGCTTTTTTAGACCCTTTTTTTTCTTTAAGCTCCCGTTCAAGAAATGACACCAAATAGTCGCGATTATATAAACCTGTCAACCTATCGTGTTCATTATTATACTTTAGGGTATCTTCGATTTTTTTTCGATCTGAAATATCAAGAATAAGGCCTTCTAGCGCTTCTACTTCACCTTTGTCATTATAGATACCCTGCCCCATTTCGAGAACCCATTTTCTCTCGCCGGCGGCAGTTATAATTTCATATTCATATTTAAACGGCTGCCTAGCTGCAAGAACTCGCTCCCATTCTTTCCGTATGTCTTCTCGGTACTCGGGGGCAATGAGATCATTATAGGAAATGTCCCAATTGTACAATAAACTCTCCGGAAGATAGCCCGTAAGGGTAAAGCAGCCTTCAGAAACATACTGCATTGTCCAGTTATAATCATAATTACACCTATAAGCAAGGCCGGGCAAATAAGAAAAAATAACAGCTTTACTCCGCTCACTCTCATACAATGCTCTTTCAATAAGAAGAGCCTGTTCACTCAGCTTCTGCATCAACGCTTGTTCCGCACGCAACAAATCAACATGGAGATCAATTCTGGCTTTCAGTAAATCCATATTAATCGGTTTACGAATATAATCTACAGCACCTAACTTGAGAGCCTTAATTTCACTATCCATTTCATCACGATTGGTTACTACTATGATACGCAGTTCCCGCAACCGCTCATCTTTTTTTAATAATTCGAGCAACTGCAGCCCATCCATGCCGGGCATATCCAGATCAATTATCAACAGGTTAATCCCATCTTGCTCCTCAAGCACACCTATTGCTTCCGCACCGTTACAAGCAGTTATTACAAAATATTCGCTTAGGGCATTTTTTATAAGCGATCTATCGTCTGAGGAATCATTAACAATCAAAATTTTAACTAGCATTGCTAGTCCTCCCTCTTTTAGATATACTCATTCCAAGTTTGAACATTTTGATAACTGCTTGCATTAAGTAACTGCTATTAATAGGTCAGCTGCTCCCATAGACTTTTACATTATATATCGAACAATTAACTTCTTTCTTAATAATTTGTTACTCTGTATAAATTTTACACTTTTTTCTTTTTAAATGATTCCTGGAATTAATTACCGCACTTTAATTGCATCTTATTTTCTTTAACGTAGGTCTATTCCGGATGGCAGTTTTGACGCAAAAAAAAAGGAGCTGTTTGCTACAGCTCCTTGAATTTAGCCAACTTGAGTTGTCAAGAAAATAGGCAGAGTCATCTGTTCTACCTGATCTAAAAGTTCTTCCAGTTCATCCAGGTGACGGTCTTCATCATTTAGAATTTGCACAAGCATATCCTTAGTTGCATGGTCACCCACTTCCCCAGCAAGTGCAATAGCTTCATTGTATGCTTTAATAGCCCTTTCTTCAGCAGCAAGATCAAATTCTATTTGCTTGGGAATGTCTTCTCCAATCTTAATCTCTTTAAGATCGGTCACAACAGGTTTTCCACCGAGGAACAGAATTCTACCGATTAGCTTTTCGGCATGTCTCATTTCCTGAATTGCCCGCTTCTCAAAACTTTCATGTAGTTTGCCATAACCCCAATCCTCGCACATTTCTGCGTGTACAATGTACTGATTGATAGCTGATAGCTCGTCTGCAAGCAAATCATTCAAAGTATCAATGAGTTTTTGATTGCCTTTCATAAAGTACACTCCCTCCTTGTTTTTAAGCTATTTAAACTCTTACGGCATTGTTTGTATCAACGCAAAGCAGCATAAAATACAAATCTTCATATTGTATCTAATTTGAATACTACAACTTCACAATAATTTTATCTTTTTTTGTCGCTTTTATCAAGCTAAACCGTTTGCTTCCGCGTATTCTATCTTATTGCGGCCGGAAATTTTTGCTTTATACAGCAGCTTATCGGCCATGGCTATAATATTTTCCGGAGTAATTTCCGATGAATATTGCACCGTGATTACCCCAAAGCTGGCAGTAACATACTCCGAAACAGGAGATTTTTTATGTTCAATTTTCAGCTCCTGAATTCTTTGCCTTATCCTTTCCGCTACTTTCACAGCACCACGAATGTCTGTATCGGGCAGGATACAGGCAAACTCTTCTCCCCCGTAACGAGCTGCCAAATCAACAGATCGGCTTATACAGGATGCCAAAACCCTGCCAATTTGACGCAAGCAATCATCACCCATAACATGACCATAGCAGTCATTATATTGTTTAAAATGGTCAAGATCTAAGAGGATTACTGACAGTTGGGAATTTGAACGTCTCAGCCTGAAATATTCATGCTCCAAAGTAGCATCAAAACACCTTCTGTTTGCTATTCCCGTTAGGCTGTCCGTGTTGCTTAATTCTGTTAGCTTGCGATTGGATTCTTCCAGTAATAGTTCCATTTCCTTTCTTTCATTAATATCGGTTAACATGGCAAAAGAGCCTTCAAATCTGCCGAAGTCATCAAAAATTGGTCTTGCAGAAACCAAAAACCAATGTTTTTGCCCGTCTTTTTTTAACAGGCAACATTCATAAACAGAGTCTTCACCTTTTTTACGCAAAGACTCTTGATAGTAATAAACATGTAGCTGATCCTTAGGGAAAAACGAAACATAGGACCTGCCGAGCATTTCTTCAACGGTATAACCAAGAATCAAGGCCATGTTTTTATTGGCAAAAGTAATTTTATAATGCTCATCGAAAATTAGAATGCCTTCAATGGCCGTCTCCACAATATGTTGGAATCTGATTTCTGTTTCCTTCAATGCTTTCTGAATTTCCTCTACCTGCAGATCGCTTCTTTCCTTAGCAAACATTAACAAAATAAACCCACTTATTAAAAATAAGCAGTAACTTACCACAGGGATCACAGCAAAGAGGGGACTGCCTTCCAGATTTAAAGCAGAGGCAGTAAAAATAAAACACAGTATGGCAGCCAACAAAAATACCGTTCCGGCCGCGCTATAGCATACGGCCAAAGGCAACTGCAGGGAAAATTTCAGTTCTGAATTACTAAATAAAAACATGCTCGGCAAAAAATATAAAACACCTTGGAGAAGAAAAACTAATCCGGAACGATAAGGCTTGTCCAAAAACAAGGTCAATAAACAAGCCAAAATAATAGCAAAAGACGTAAATAAATGCAATCGGCGTCTTACAAATTTCCCTGATAAAATTCTAACTGCCCAAGCTTCATAAGCACAGCCTAAGAGCAAAATAATATTGGCCAGCACCGTTAAACCATCAAAAGTAGTTGTTCTATGGTAAAGCATAAAAGAACCGGCAGCCTGCAGCATTTTTGCCATTGCCCAGAAAGGAACTTTTTGCGGCTTGTTTTCATTAAATCTAAAGATTAGCAACAACAAGCCAAACAAAAAGGATCCTATTGCCAGCATTAACATTACAGTTCTTAAATCCATCTGAACCCCTCGGAAGAAATTAACTCTTTAGCTCATCTATATTTCAGGATTAAAAACCGAAATCCTTTCTCAAAATTAAATTTACAAAATCAATTTTTTGCCATAATATTAGCATTCCAATGCCTTTTTCAGGGCTTAAAAGCTTAAAAAGCACCTCTCTTGGGGTGCTTAAAAATTAATACATTCATCTGCATCTAAAAAGTCTTCATTTAAGCATAAGCGGTAAATAATAATCTTTTCTTTTTTATCACTGTTTATCACTGGCTCCGGGAACCTTAATTTTATTGATTATGGTAAAGGGAGTGTTTTGCAGAAAATCTTTAAACTCCTGCAACGGATAATAAATAATTAAATCCACCGTTCGCGGGTGCTTTGTCATGGAACGCAAAATATTGTGAACAACTTTTTTAAAAATTTGTACTGAAAAAGGATTAAAAAAGTAAAAACAGTTATCTTCCTGATCAACCTTATAGTGCTGGGCAAGGCCATATTTAAACTTGATGGGTGCAGCAATATGCTTTGCCTTTAATCGGTATGCTGCTTTGTTTTCAAGCGCTTCTTCATATGTTTTATAGTTGGCTTCTATTCCTATCACCGGCAGATGAAAACGATTATGCAGATAAAATGCTACTCTACCCCGACCACAGCCAAAATCCACGATTCTATTAATACCTTTAAACTTATATTTTTCAACTAGAGCTTCTAAAGCCTTATAGGGTGTCGGTTCATAGCGATTGTATTGAAAATGGCCGTCTTTCCATTCTCTTATTCCTACGGTTCTAATACCAAGCAATTTATCCTGTTTTCTCTCTCCCATTAGATTCTCCTTAGACTTGTATCATGATGAAAGATAATATTTGATGAACATTCTCCGGAGGAAGCCAAATAAAAAATTCTCCCCTAAAGTAATGATATCATTAAAAGCAATAAAAATCATTATTAGTTAATTTTACTTCAGGCGTTATTCCATCTCCATTGCCACAACACAGTTTCGTCCTTTGGCTTTTGCCTTGTATAAGGCATCGTCTGCTATTTTTAAAATATCAGTAATATTGTTGCTGGCATCATTAT
>JAAZIQ010000081.1 GCA_012800795.1 Bacillota bacterium | reverse complement strand
GCCACCCCAGCCAGTAGATGGATAAAGCTAACATCAGACAAATACTTGGCAATTGTTACGGCCACTATACCCTTACCAACGTCAAGAAGCAAAACAACCAGCGCCGGTATTGTTCCCAGCGTTCTTTGAATATTAGTTGTTCCGGCATTGCCGCTGCCGTACTGACGGATATCAATACCTTTTAGCAATTTTCCCGTCAAATAACCAAATGAAATTGAGCCGAGCAAATAAGAAGCAATAATGGCGATGACTGCTTTCAACTACATATCTCCCCCTTTACCCCGCTTTCTCACTACTAAGCGAATGGGGGTCCCTTCAAAACCATATGTTTCACGCAACTTGTTTTCTAAAAAACGCAAATAGGAAAAATGGGCTAGTTCAGGATCGTTTACAAAAACTGCAAATGTAGGTGGTTTTACTCTTATTTGTGTTAAATAATAGATCTTTAATTGTTTTCCTTTTTTGGTAGGCGGAGGCGTCACAGCCGTGGCATCTGCCACCAATTCATTTAATTGTGAAGTTTTAATGCGCATTGCATGCTGCTGTGCCACATAAGCTATTAGTTGGTAAAGCCTATGTATTCGCTGTCCTGTCAAAGCAGAGATAAAAATAATGGGAGCATAGCTTAGAAAGGCCAGCTGCTGGCGAATATTTTCGCGATAAAGATCCATTGTTTTTTCGTCTTTTTTTACCTTGTCCCATTTATTCACAACAATAATAATGCCTCTGCCGGCTTCATGAGCAATGCCGGCAATCCGTTTATCCTGTTCGGTTACATCTTCAGTCGCATCTAAAACCATTAGCACCACATCAGCATCTTCCACTGCGCGAACAGCGCGCAAAACCGCATAATACTCCACTGCCTCGTCAATTTTACTGCGGCGCCGAATCCCGGCGGTATCAACAAAAAGATATTTTTGCTCCTCCCGTTCAATTAAAAGATCTATGGCATCGCGAGTTGTGCCGGGAATGTCGCTAACTATAACTCTTTCCGTCCCGGCTATTTTATTTAGCAGGGAAGATTTGCCCACATTGGGCCGGCCGATAATGGCCACGCGCAATAAATCTTCTTCATCCACAGGCTTTTCCCCTGCCGGTAGCAGCTCGATTATTTTATCCAATAAATCCCCTGTGCCCAAGCCGTGAGCAGCAGAAACCACCTGCGGTTCACCTAAGCCCAAGGCATAAAATTCAGCCACAGCCGCCTCCGTCTTGCCGCCTTCTCCTTTATTTGCAACTAGCAGCACCGGCAAATCTTTACGGCGCAGCATTTCTGCCACCTCATAATCTAAGGGAAGCAGGCCGCTTTTAAGATCTACCATCAACAGGATCAGATTAGCTTCCTCTATCGCCAACTGTACCTGGCGGTATATTTCCTTGGAAATAGTATCCTCTTCAAATGTCAGCCCGCCGGTATCGATCAACCAAAATTCTCTTCCTGTCCATTCTACCCGTCCATAAAGACGATCACGGGTAACCCCCGGTGTACTCTCTTCAATGGCAACTCTTTTTTGCACCAACCGATTAAACAAAGTGGATTTTCCCACATTAGGGCGGCCCACAATGGCAACAACAGGCAAAGACATAAAGTCACCTCATTTCATTCCCAACAAAGCTGTTAAAAAACTTTTTAAATCTTTTACTATGCAAATCTCTTTCTTAATGGCAGCGGCCAGCTCTTCTGTGGTATGGCCATCAAGAAAGAGCTCTTTTCCTTCTTTTAGCATTACTGCCGGAAGATACAGGGTGCCTCGGATTTTATCGGCAGCAGAAATTAAATCATTATAAGTTAACAAACCTGCCACAGTCACTCCACCGCCAAAAAATTTGTTTGGCACAGGCACTAAATTTAGCTGCAAATTCTCTATTTGCTGCAGACGTTCAACTATCGGCTGCAAATAAAAGGCAGCGGAAACACCGGTTGCAATGGTGGCTGTTGTGGGTTTTGGCAGCTTGGATGGTAATTGCTTCTGCAAATCATCCCAATCATCTAAAAGCAATCGTACTAATCCTACACCATTTTCTAACTGCTGATAACCTTCATAAGCTTCTGCATCCGGCGGCATGATTCCCGCCATACAATAAAACTCATCAGCCGCAAAAACAAAGCGAGTTTGCTGCTTCTTCAGGCAATATTCCTGCCACTTATTAATTTGTGCCAACACTTGCTGCGCATGCAGTTTATCACTTGTTGACAGCGGATATAATCCTTCCCGGTGACCGGTTAATCCCACAGGTACCACAGCCAGTGTTATTACAGATGGATAAAGTGCAAATAAATCGCCTATGGTCTGATCAAGTGCGGCACCATCATTTAACCCCGGACAAAGGACTACTTGCGTATGAAATTGAATACCCGCCTGCGCCAGATCTTTTAAAATAGATAATAACTTTCCTGCCCGCTGGTTCTGCATTAATTCGGCGCGTAATTTGGGATCTGTGGCATGTACGGAAACATAGAGAGGACTAAGATGCAGCTGCCTTATACGCTGTAAGTCTTTTTCCTGTAAATTGGTCAACGAAATGTAGCTGCCGGTTAGAAAAGATAAACGATAATCGTCATCTTTTATATAAAGGGTTTCCCGCATCTTGGGAGGCATTTGATCCACAAAACAAAAAATACATTTATTTTGGCATCTGCGCAGCTTATCAAGAGTCGGTGAAGCAAAAACTATCCCCAAAGATTCATCATAATCTTTTTCAATCTCGTACTCCACCAGTTCGCCGTTTTGATGCATAATTGTTAGCAATAATTGCTCGCTGCTTTCAGCAAGCTGCCAGTCTAAAATATCAGTCAGTTCTTTGCCATCAATGGCAACAACTAAATCGCCACCGCCTATCCCCAATTCTTCAGCAATAGAATTAGGTACAACCCTTTCCACAAGCTTACCCTGTACCATTTCGCACCTACTTTTTTCTATACTTTTATCATTATCCTATATAGCAGGAGAATCTGTCAAATACCATGTAAAAATACGATAGTGTCAACCCACTGTAGGGAAAAAATAATTTCACCAATCCTGAAAGGACGCCCACTCGAAATCACATTTATTCCACGGTGTTACGGTGTTGTTGACAATGAGCCTCCGCCGACATGAATT
>JAAZIQ010000080.1 GCA_012800795.1 Bacillota bacterium | reverse complement strand
GGGACGCTTCCTTGTCACGAAAAAAAGTGCCGGAGAATGTGACAGAGAATCTTCCCCTGCCATGCTATTTTAAGAAAACCTTATAGAAGGTTTCAAACTTATTTAACAATTTAATGCTAAAATAAACAAGGATTGTTTTTAAGTTTGTGTAGAATGGAGAATGTCGTTATTATTATGATAAAATTAAGGTATTGCCAAAATATTTAGGTGAGAATATGATGAATCTAGCTATAGCTCTTATAATTTTATCACCCTATACATGCTTTATTCCTTGTTTATTTATTCTAGGGATGTTGTATCGCAGAAAATTAGCATTTATTTTAAGTCCTTTAAATGTAGGGCTGGCTTTACTTTTTATCTGCTCTCTGCTTTCCGGTTTAGTTAATCAATCCTTACGTTCTGTAATATCTTCTTTTGTGATCTTGTTTAATTTGGCTTTAGTTATTTATCTTGAGAGCATTTTAGCCAAGGATCCAGCGATAATTAATTCAATAATGGTTAAAGTATGGACATATTCATTTATAGCGGCAGTGCTGGGGATTATAGAAAAAATCGCATCATATTATTTTGATTTAACATGGATTGCAGATTTTTATCTTAATAAACCTATAGAGTATATTTACCGAATTTACAGCACCTTCGGCAATCCCAATGTTGCCGGCAGTTGGTTTGCTGCCATGATTATTATAAGTTTATATTTATGGGAAAGCCAGCGTAGGCAAAAAAAGAAATACATAGTTGGTATATTAATCTTTATTATTGGTTTAGCTTTTTCCGGTTCAAAAGGGGCAACATTATCGTTAGAAGTGGCTATTCTTGTATACGCTCTGCTGACAAAAAATAAAGTCAGTAAAAATGCTTTATTAGTTACTTTTTTTATTGTTCTGCTTTGTGCTGCTATCTCACCTGAAATTAATCACCCGCTCAGCAGCCGTATTCCAATTTGGACAAAGGTAATTAAATTATATTTTGAAAAGCCCATTCTGGGTTGGGGAACCTTTGGTATTTTAGCTAAGACTAAGAAGCTGCATGCTCACAATCTTTGGTTATCGCTATTAACCATGTATGGAACTGTTGGCTTCCTTATTTATGTTTGGATAAAAGTATATATCTGGAAAAATATACAACTGCTTTTAAAAAGCGATTTGCCGATCTTTTCTGCTTTAACAGCTTTACAGGTTATGTTTGTAGCTCATGGATGTGTCGATTTTGTAATGATGACTCCTCAGGGCGGTATTTTGTTTTTCGCCGGTACCGGTATGGTAACAGGTTTGGCACGTTATTATGAAATTTATTATCAGGAAAAAATAAATGGGATTGGCAAGCCGTTTAGTCCTGTTTTCTCAAAAGAGAAAGATATTAATGGCTAGCTCTAGCTATAGTGTATTTTTCATTATTGTAGAAGGGGAGGACTGGGATGTATCATATTTTAAGTTGTGATCAATTTTTGCGTCAAGATTTAACAGAGTTATTTGCTTTAACTGATGAAATACGGGCCAATACCAGCCGGTTTGGCAAAGCACTGCAGGGAAAAATTGTGGCAACTATTTTTTATGAACCCAGTACGCGCACTCGTCTGTCTTTTGAGGCTGCAATTTTACGTTTAGGTGGAAGTATCATCAGTACGGAAAATGCAAAGGAAATGTCTTCTGCCATTAAAGGGGAAAGTCTGCTGGATACTATTCGCGTTATAGACGGATACTGTGATGCCATTGTTTTGCGCCATTATGACAATAGGGCTGCGGCAAATGCCGCCGAAGTTTCCAGTGTACCCATTATTAATGCCGGCAGCGGCAGTGGTGAGCACCCGACACAATCTTTGCTTGACGCCTACACTATTTATAAGTATAAAAAGAACTTGGACGGTTTATCCGTTGCTGTTGTAGGCGATTTATTATTTGGTCGCACCGTCCATTCATTGGTTAAATTGCTGGCTCTTTTTCGAGACATCACAATTTATGGGTTGAGTCGTGAGGTTCTTGAGCTGCCGTATGAGTATGTAACATATTTAAGGCAGAAGGGAGTCAGCTATATTCCTTGTCGTTCTTTTGCCGAGATTCCTTATGATGTAGATGTTATTTATCAAACACGTACACAGACAGAACGTTTCGAAAATACCGATCTGCAGGTTGAAGAATTTGTCATTGATGAAGCTGTAATGAAAAATTTTTCTCCCCAGACTATTTTAATGCATCCGTTGCCCCGGCGTAATGAAATTTCCCCGGAAGTTGATCAAGATAAGCGGGCTGTTTATTTCCAGCAGTCTCACTACGGTATGTATGTACGAATGAGTTTGTTATATAATATTTTAGTCGGGAAATAAAAATACAACGCAGGCATAAGTCTGGTATGACATTGTGCCTGCGTATTTTATGCGACAAGCGTTTTTTTCAAAACCAGCTGCAAAATATTTGGTCATTAAAATTAATTTATAAATCTATAATGACTGCACTTTCTTCACAGTTTGGAAATTTAGGACAATTTACACATTCCTGCCATACCTTTTGCGGTAGACTGTCTTTGTTGATTTCCCGGAAGCCGCATTTAATAAAAAATTCCGGTTGGTACGTTAAAGCAAATACTCTGGGCAGTTCTAATTCACGAGCTTCTTGCAAAAAGGTCTGCACTAGTTTTTTACCTAATCCTTGGCGGAGGTACTGGGGTGCTACAGCAAGCGCTCTAATTTCCGCTAAATCATGCCAGAGAATATGCAGAGATCCTGTGGCAATAATTTTGCTATCAAATTCAACGACGGATATTTCGCGGATACTTTCATATAGAGTTGCTCTGGCCCTAGCCAACATTAATCCTTTATCAGCATAATAGTTAATCAATGCATGTATAGTTTCAACATCGGAAATCTTGGCTTTCCTAATAAGCACCTCGACATCTCCTCCGGCTGGATTTTAGTTTATCATAACATAATCCCCTTGCTTTGCCTATATTAATTTCATTGAGAATCGAGTAGGATAGAAAATGCTAATATGACTAATAATGTTGGCATTTAGGTATTAAAAAATAAAACTTTACTTAGTAAAAAAACGAAGCAAATAAAAGAGCGGTGGCAATTACCACCGCATTTTATTTATAAGAATCGTTTAATAATGGCAGAAAACAGCATGGCCAAGCCGTTTATCTGATAAGCCCATAATGTATTGATGTTGGCTGAAACAAGATTTGGAATATCGTCCATGGCAATGGCCGTAATACGAACGGCTTGAATCGCAGTGGGAAGGCTGATGAAAGAGAGTAACCAGAAGGGGTTCTTGGTAATGTAAAACAACACAAAAATTGAGAGGTAGGCTAAGGCAAAGAGGATGATATAGAGCTTAAAGCCTTTTCTTTTACCCAGCCGAACTACCCAGTTGCGTTTATTGCATTGTTTGTCTGCTTCGTAATCAGGATATTGATTGATAAAAAGAATATTCGTAATCAGAAAACCAATAGGAAGAGAAGCCAGTAATACTTCGCCTGTTAGAAAATGGGTTTGAATAACGAATGCACCACTAACGATTAAAGGGCCAAAAGCAATTCCTACTGCTATTTCTCCTAACCCGCGATAAGCAAATTTAAAAGGAGGCAGACTGTAGGCGATGGCAAGAAAGAGCCCGAAAGTGCCAATCCAAAATATTTGTGGTTCGCGAAAAAGTGATATATATATGCCAAACAAACCGCCTAAAGTAAGCATTACTATGGCAATTAGCACTGCATGTTTTGGCTGCAGCAGTCCCTTAACAAGAACGCGATTACGTCCTCCGCTAAAGGGTGTAATATTTTGGGGGGGGTACGGTAAAATTAACGCCTGTATAAAAATCAACCAAATCGTTAATAGCCATTTTGCCAATTTCAATGCAATAGAGGCCAATAATACTGACTATAAACCAGTAAAAATCAAACCTGCCTGTCATGCCATATGCCAAAGCTGTGCCCACCAGCATTGGGACTGTTGAAGCTATCCAGAATTTCGGGTCTGCCAGCAACCAAAAACTTTTCCAGAATTGATACATTTTGCACCCTCATCTTTTTATTCCAAAGTATTGGGAAGAGGAAAATCTTTTATATGTTGAAATTGCATTAACTTAATATTGCCGCTTGTTATTTGAAAAGTAAGATGGTCTTCACCCAGCTGTTGATTTGTACCGGTAGATGAAATTACTTTGACCTTGACCAAAAAACCATTGGCTACTCCTTTTCCCAGATCTTGTAGATCAAGTATTTCTGTTCGGTAAGGATTAATGACAACATCGAAGTTATCAGAAGTTTGATAATGCCCCCTGACTGCCAGGCCAATGGAATCCTGCAGCATAGTTAAAATTATCTTGTTGCGAAGTTCTGCCAAAGGGTCTTCAGTATATTCAACTTTTGTTTCTGTTGGCTGTACCTGAAAAGTAGAAAAAATTAGAACTAAAGTTAGGAATGCATTAACGCAAAGTAAAACAATAATTAGTTTTCTATTTTCCAGCAAAATAACAACCTGCCTTTTAAGCCTAATTATATTATTTCATCATTTATCATAACCATTGGAGACGCTTGGGATACTAGGAGCCATGTTTATTTAAGCTATAAAAATAATAAGGTTTTTACATTGGAAAAATGACTTTTTCAGAACGGTATATTGAATATTTAAAATAATAGGATAATTAAAAAACTTATAATAAAATTCAGCTTACCGGAATAACATGATTAATGCATAAGTGTTCCTGTGAAGAGGCTTGAGAAAAAGCAAAATTTAAGGGGAGGG
>JAAZIQ010000079.1 GCA_012800795.1 Bacillota bacterium | reverse complement strand
GAATTACATCCATGAGGAACCTCCGCCTCCTTTTAGGGGGTATTCATTCTGCTAGAATGTGAGGTTCCTCTTTCTATTTTAAATAGATTTTTCCTTCAAAAACCTATAGTAATTTTACACTAACGTTATAGATTGAAAAATAGCTGTTTTTTAAAAAATAAAAAAACCGTGTTAACACGGTTTTTTAAAGATAACCCAGTTTCTGTAGTTCTTTTTTTATTAATTCTTTTTCTTCATGGTTTAAATCTACCAGCGGGAGACGAAGCGGACCTACCTGATGCCCCAGCATTCTCATTGCTCCTTTAACGGGCGCAGGATTAGCAGTAATAAATAAAGCTTTAAACAAAGGTAATAAGCGAAGATGAATAGCCAAGGCCTTATCGTGGTCACCTGAGTAATATGATGAAATCATTTCCTTTATTTCTTTCCCCACTATATGTGATGCCACAGAAACAACACCACAACCACCCACAGCCAAGATGGGCAGCGTTAAAGCGTCATCACCGCTATAAATGGCGAAATCCTGTGGTGCGTTACAGCGAATGCGGGCAATTTGTTCCAAATCGCCGCTAGCCTCTTTAATTGCAATCACGTTGGCAAATGTTTTGGCCAAGCGAACTGTAGTATCTGCAGCCATATTGGTAACAGTACGACCTGGCACATTATAAAGCATTAAAGGCAGTAAAGTCGTCTGTGCTACGGCTGCAAAATGCCGGTATAGACCTTCCTGGGAAGGTTTGTTGTAGTAAGGTACGACCAGCATGATACCATCAACACCACAAGCTTCAGCCTGCTTAGTCAGTTCCACTGTCTGTTTAGTTGAGTTGGATCCGGTTCCGGCAATTACTTTTGCTTTGCCCTTTACGGCATTTACTACTGTGGTAAATAATTTTAGTTTTTCCTCATTTGACAGATTAGGTGATTCCCCTGTCGTTCCCGCCACAACGATGGCATCACTACCATGTTCCACCAAATAATTGGCAATTTTGGCTGCATTTTCATAACTTACCTCACCGTTTTCAGTAAACGGCGTAATCATGGCAGTGACTACTTTTCCAAAAGGTGCATTCAATAAAGTCACCTCATCTCTTTTCAGTAGACTATAATATGCCATTATAACAAACTCTTTTCAATTTTTCAATTTATTCTTCATCTAAACCAAATTCCCGGTGTAAAAAACGAACAGCTTTTGACACATCTTTTTCAGGTATTAAACAAGAAATATTGATATGTGAATCCGCCGTCTGTAAAATTGGTATTTGTGCTCGATTTAAGGCGGTTACTATCATTGACATAACACCGGGTACACCCCGAATACCGGAACCTACCACCGTCACTTTTGCCACGCCTTCTTTAATTTGTGCATCAAACCCATGGGCATGCAGTATCTGTCTCACCCTGCTGCACTCTGTACAGTTAACTGTAAACATTTTCTCCTGCGGCGAAAAGTTAATTAAGTCAATACTGATGCCAGCAGCAGAAAATTGTTTTAATATTTCTTCTAATTGATGCTTATCAATCTTAGGGAAACTTATCTGTGCCAAACCTGTTACATGGGTAATGCCCGTTACAACTTTAGGTTTATTAATTAAAGATTTCCCGTCATTTATTCTTTGATGGGTGACTAATGTCCCCGGGCTCGGATCACCAGTCTTTTTTAACAGTAATGGTAAATTATACTGTAAGGCAATATCTATAGCCCGAGGATGAATAATTTTGGCTCCCTCTCGGGCCATCTGTAGAACCTCTTGGTAGCCAATGTTTTTTATTGGCCTTGCTTCGGGAACTATTCGCGGATCTGCTGTCATTACTGCTGAAACATCTGAATAGATTTCCACTTGTTCAGCTCCCAGGGCTGCAGCAATGGCCACGGCTGAAGTATCTGAACCACCTCTTCCCAAGGTGGTAATTTCCCCATTTTCACTGGCTCCCTGGAAACCGGCAACAACAACAATCTTACCTTCCTGCAGCTGCTTTAAAATACGTTCTTTTTTAATACGAATTATTTCGGCCTGCCCAAAATCTTCATCTGTTATCACCCCGGCTTGCCAGCCCGTTAAAGCAATGGCAGCATAACCTGCCTGCTTTATTTCAGCAGCCATAACGGCTGCGGCTATAACTTCTCCACAAGAAAGCACCAAATCCTTTTCACGTAGCGGAGGATTTACCACAATTTGAGAAAAAAAATCCAATAAAGTATCAGTTGCAAAACTATCGCCCTTACGCCCCATCGCTGAGACAACAACCACTATTTTTTTCCCTTTTTCGTATGCTTGTAAAATATGCTGCAAGGCTTGCTGTCTGAGCTCCAGCGTCGCTAGTGACGATCCGCCAAATTTTTGCACAAGTATACGCACCTTAATTCACCTTCTAACGTCCAAATTCAAATTCCTCTTTAGTTAAATTTACTAAGACAGGCTGTAATTGGCGGTTTTCCAAAGCTGCGATAACAGTTTCTGTTAACAGCTCCATTTTAGCAATGAGCGAATTAGGCTTGGAAAAAGGATTATCTTGGCCAAATGGCACAAAATAGATATTTTTTGTGTTGAGTAAAATACCAATGTTTTTAGCATTAAGCCCCAGACCGTCGTTGGTCGATACGGCAATAATTAAAGGTTTTTGATTGCGCAGATGGGCTTTGGCTCCCATGAGTACAGGAGTGTCTGTAATACCGCATGCTAATTTTGCCATTGTATTACCGGTACAAGGAGCAATTACATAAGCATCCAGTAAATTACTGGGACCCAGCGGTTCTGCTCCGGTTATACTGTTAATTAATTTTCTGCCTGTGCTTTTTACAAGTTTTGTTTTCCACTCGATGGCATCACCGAAGCGTGTATCGGTTAAATCTATAGCCGGAGAAATTACCGGATAGATTTCTGCCCCTTCTGCTATAAGCTTATCAATCTCCGGGAAAATTTCCTCGAGTGTACAGTGAGAACCGGTGACGCCAAAACCAATTTTTTTGCCCTTGAGCCTCATTGTTTCCCTCCTTTCTCCTCTTCAAGATAATACAGATAAATTTCAGTCAGCTTTTTGCCTGCACTCACCGGAGCTGCTTTACCGGGCAAACCGGGCAGCAATTGAGCTCTTATCCCTAGCTTTTCTGCCGCAGCAAAATCTGTTCCCCCAGGCGAAGAGGCAAGATCAAAAATTAATGCATCCTTTTTTAATTGAGCTAAAACTTGCTCTGTTAGTACTAAAGAGGGCACTGTATTAAAAATAAAATCATATTCAGCGGCATAAGCCGGAATTTTCGCTAAATTTATTCCTTGATAACCAAAAGTTAAAGCCTCTACTAAATCTTCTTTTTTACGTGCTGCAATAGTAATACTGGCCCCCAGCGCTTTTAAAATACGAGCTAAATATTTGGCACAGCGTCCAAAACCCGTAATTAAGATGCTGCTGCCAAAAATTGTTATCTTTGCTTCACGCATGGCCGTTTCCACCGCCCCTTCGGCCGTGGGAACGGCATTATAGATTGCCACTTCCGGCAAATTAGCAGTCAGCAGCACCTTTACACCTAATTTTTGTAAATATTGTAGAGTAAGTTCTGGCATCTTGCCGCAAAACAATTTAATTTTCGGCTGTAATAAATACTCGATGGAAAATATATCTATTTTTTCTGCACTGTAGGGTGCATAAATGCTGTGATCGGGGAAAATTCCCGGTAAGGGTAAAATAACAACTTCTGCCTTTTCCGGCAGACCTTTATGAATTTTTGAATATATTTCCCCTTGATATAAATCGAAACCCAAAAGTGAAACCTTGGCACCTCTGGCTGCCAATTCTGCTGCTATGGTAATTTCTCGCAAATCACCACCCAATACAACAATATGTAAATTGTGTAATATTGAACTAAGCAAAATCTTCCCTCCATCTGCGATCCGTTTATTTTAATATATGAGAAGTGAGCATCAAAGGGTGACAGCGGCCAAAACCATTCATTTAGTGTAATAAAAAAATGTCAGCTTTCTACTGAAAGCTGACATCAAAATTCTGAACTAACTACTAATCATGTCCCCATATTTTTACATCAAAAGCGCCATTCTCATGGAAAACAGACATTACTTCATCTTCCAGATTTTCTTCTGCTTCTACTGCCACCATAATATTGCCGCGGTGAATTTCCTGCTCGTAGCGTTCCCCTTCTTCTTCCGGGATGCCGAAATCAATTAAGCCACCGGCTATACCACCGGTAACAGCGCCAGTCAGTGCCCCGGCCAGTGGACCGGCAGCAATAATGGGACCAATTCCCGGAATAAGAAGAGCTCCGGCACCGGCTAGCAACCCGGCAAGCCCGCCAATGGCTCCACCCGTAACGGTGCCGTCTGCTAAATTTTGTTCACTGAAACTGTCATTCTGCCTATTTTCCTCATCACGTGCTATTAATGAAATATCCATTTCTTCAAAATCACGCGCCCTTAATTCACGTATTGCCTCTTCTGCTTGTTCTCTGGCGCGAAATAAACCTACAACTGTTTGCAAGGGAAAAACCTCCTTTTCGGTCTTTTCTTCTTTTCTAGTATCGACCGAAAAGGAGGCATTATTCATAATGCGAGTACTTGCGCAATTTTTGCTTAGGCGCAATATCAACTACTAAAATTTCTTCACCAATTTTTTTTACAGCACTCCATGGAATTACAAGTTCCCGCTGAGCTGAATTTTTCCCTCTTATACCTTTGGGATAAATAATAATTGATTGAATGTATCCGGTTAAATCATCAATGACCAGATCCGAATCACCAACATAACCGAGTCGAGAACCATCATGCAGATTGATTATTTCTTTCCGCGAAAACTCTGACAGTTCCACTCACACCAACTCCTTAAATATTGCGGTAAATCATTAATAGAAGCGGCTGTACGGCAGCAAGAAGAAGGGCTAAAAAAGCAAGAGGTTCGATCTCTAAACCGACAATATTCCAGCGTTCGGAAATATTAATTTGTAAAAAAGAAACCAACAGCACCAATGATAAATATATTCCCCCAGCCTGGCCAATAAGCTCCTGCAGGGCTTCAGAAAAGGGGGAGGACTTGGCATGTTCCGGCACCGTATAAGCTGTACGCTTTTTATCCGAAATACGCAGATAAAGTGAAATAGTTAATAAAAGAAGTAAACAATAAAACGGTATCAAAAGCTTCTCCCCCTTCTGTCTTTTTAAAACTATCTTCCTGTATGACCAAAGCCTGCACTGCCTCGGCTGCTGGCAGGTAATTCCTCACATGGTAACAATTTCACCTTTACTATTGGAGCCACTACCAGTTGGGCAATACGGTCTCCCCGGTTAATGACGTAAGTTTCCTGCCCCAAGTTAATGAGGATAACCTTAATCTCCCCCCTGTAATCGGCATCTATAGTGCCGGGGCTGTTAAGAACAGTAATGCCGTATTTTAAGGCTAAACCACTGCGGGGACGTACTTGGCCTTCAAATCCCTGTGGCAGAGCAAGCTGCAATCCTGTTGGAATCAGCACTCTTGTGCCTGGTTCTAAAATTTGCGGCTTTTCTATGGCAGCCATTAAGTCCATTCCGGCTGCTCCTTCTGTCATATAATCCGGTAGCGGCAGATCAACTGCATGGGGAAGTTTACGCAGGTATACTGTACACATTACTTTAACTCCTTCCAGCTTCGTAGTCGTCCCCAGCTTACTTTTATTTTTCTCATTTGTCAATACTATTGGCTCCATAACTGTACCCAGACATATCCTCCCCCGGCACCGGATCGGATTTGAATAAATTTATCTGTGGAATTACGAAACTTAAAATCTATATAATTTGTCACCGTGGCATCCCTACCGGGAGGCACATAACCAACACGGATGCTGTGTGGATGGCGCTCTACAATTTCAAGATTCGCCTGTAGTGCTGCATTATAAATGGTGGTGGCTACTTGACAGACGCCGCCCCCTATCCCCATTCCTCCTACCACCGGAGCCATGCTGTAGCCCCGTTCAAATGTGCGGGGTCCGGTTACTTTATTAAACGAAAAAACGTCACCGGGTGCTAAAATGGTACCATTCATGTATTTTGCGGCAACATATAAATTATCTGTCCTTCCGGCTCCCCCACCACCACTGGTACTAAAAGAAGCAATCTTTTTGTTTATGGAGTGGAAAATATCGGCAGTGATTTCCGGCTCCAGCCGCAGTACTACAAGTTCTACTTTTTCCCCCTTTTCTGCTTCCATAACTGCCTTTACTGTAGCATCTACATCCACCTGCAAACCAACTTCTTCAGGGATAATTGTATCAGTGCTTTGCTCATAGCGGGCATTTCGTGGTGCTCGGTCAATGGCTAAAGCCATTTTTTCAACTTTTTTTCTTACCTCGGCAGCCAATAATTTTTCCATGGGCAGGCCATTTAATGTCACCCCTGCTTTAACACCATAAAAATGACGATAAATTCGATTGCCGAAGTTTAGAAAATATGCTATCAAAATCAGAGCAATAACTACTAATAAAATTGATGTTATTTTAAAAGCGCTAAAGGTAGTTAGTTTCAAGCGCCTCACTCCCCTAAACTCCGCATGGGACTAAGCAAAGTACTTAAAGACACAGGCTCTAAACCTTTTGCCCTTATCCCCGGTATTACCTGGCGCAAAAAATCAGCAGTCTGTTCAGTGGGATGCATTAAGATCAGGCTTCCCCCTTCAGCTTGAGTTAAAATTTTTTCCACCATTACCTCCACACCGGGCAGCATCCAATCAACCGTATCTACAGTCCACATAACGGTATGATTGTTTTCTAAGGCAGCTGCTTTAAGTACCGCTGGAGATAATTCGCCGCGATGTGGACTAAAATAGATCGGCCGCTTGCCGCATATTTCTTCTATGATGTCGGCAGCTCGCCTAATATCTTCTCTAGCAGTTTCCAAACTTGCCTCCTGCATGCTTAAAGCATCGGAATATCCATGGTTTGCAATTTCAAAACCACTTTCTGCAATTAGGCGTGCTTCTGCAGTGTTATCTCTAACCCAGCGCCCTACCAGAAAAAAAGTTGCTTCCGCCTTGTTTTCTTTTAAAACAGCCAGCAAGTCTTCCAAATACTCATTACCCCAAGCAACATTAATTAAGAAAGCAACCTGCTTTTTCAGTGGATTACCCCGGTATATAGGAAGTTCAGGATAAGCATCTAATGTTATTTCCGGTTCCACCTGCCGGTAAACAGGGGAAATTTTTTCACCTTTTTGGGCCTCCATAATTTGCTCTAAAGTTTTTTCTACATCAATGGTCAAGCCGTTAAGGCCGGGAATTACACCGTTGTTAACAGTATCAAGGGTAGTATTAACCGGCGCTATTTGCCGGATACTGGCAACCTGCTCAATTACTGCGCGAACTTCTGCGGGTGATAAGCCGCCTACATCTTTGTCAGCAAAAATAACTCCATCGCGTACACATTCACGGCGCCCTTTCCAGTAAGGTATAAACCTATTTAGCGCCGTAAGCAACACAAGCAAGATCAGCAGCCATATTAATAACACAGTACTTTTCAAACTAAAGGAACGACGAGTGCGCACTTTCTCACCTCTACTTTGTACTGCACTGTACCAGTTCTGAAAATGTTAAAACTTTATATCCCTGAAAGTGCAGTCTTTGCAAAATAATTGGCAGTGCTTCCACCGTTTCCTCTGAGTTAGTATGGAGAAGAATAATGGCCCCGTTGTGCAGCTGCTTAAAAATACGGTTGATAATCTCATCTTTTCCTGGGTTTTGCCAATCGTGAGGATTAATACTCCAAACTACAGTAACGTAGCCATGTTCTTGTGCATATTTAAATACTCTTTGGTCTAATTCTCCATAAGGAGGTCGAAATAAATTAGTCTGCAAATTAAGTTCTTCCTGTAAAGATTCTGACATTTTTTTAAAATCTTCTGCCAGTTCTTCATCATCCATTTCTGTTAGGTTTTTATGAGAGTAACTATGCTGACCGATCTCATGACCACGCACTGCTATTTCACGGGCTAAATTTGGGTTTTTTCGTATCCATTCACCAGTCAAAAAAAATGTACAGCTAATCCCGTGACGGTCTAAAATATCTAATATCTCACTTGTATAACCAGGCTCCCACACAACTTCAAAAGTAAGAGCTACAGCCTTTTCCTCTGTTTCAACATGATAATACACACCTTTAATTAAAGGGGTAAAAACACCCCTGGTTATTTGTCGATGCAAAAAATAGGACAGCACTGTTAAAATAAAAGCAAAAGCTAAAAGTAAACTTTTTCTGCGTTTTTGGATTCGGCTTTCCCTATTCAAGTGGCCACCTCATCTCAAACATCTTTTGCTTTTAAAAGGTATGCTTTTGTGCTGATAAAAATGACAAAGCCCGGACATTAGCCCGGGCTCATAGAAAAGTTACTGCCATTTTAAAACTTTTTTTTCAAAGATAACCACGAGTTGATACATCAGCGCCGCTGCAATACAGAGGATAATAACGCTGGTCATTACTAAATCAAGTCTAAACACCTGACCGCCATAAACAATCAAATAGCCTAAGCCGGCACGGGAAACCAGGAATTCTCCTACAATAGCTCCAACCCAAGATAAACCGACATTTATTTTAAGGGCAGCTATGATGGTAGGCACACTAGCGGGCAAAATCACCTTTTGCAATATTTGCCATTTGGTAGCGCCAAAAGACTTTAATAATTTTATTTTATTTTCGTCTACCTGGGCAAAGCCTGTATATACACTCAAAATAGTAACTATTAGTGATACAAACAGAGCCATGGCGACAATGGCACGCATGCCTTGGCCTAACCAAACAATTAATATCGGCCCCAATGCTACTTTGGGTAAGCTGTTTAAGACAACAAGATAGGGATCTAATACTTCCGCTAAAAAATCAGACCACCATAAGACAATGGCAATAACGGTTCCCATGAGTGTTCCCAAAGTAAAGCCGGCCACAGTTTCCAGCACAGTAACCCCGATGTGACGATAAAGGCTTCCTTCTCGATGCAGCGCAATAAGAGTGCGGACGATGCCTGTTGGTTGACTGGTTATAAAGGGATCTATCCAGCGCAATACAGCTGCCAGCTCCCAGAAGGCAATAAACCCTACCAATAGTAAAATCTGAGCTGCGATAACACGTTTTTTGTATACTTTTTTACTGCGAAGGTATGCCAGATGTTCCTGGGAAATTGGTGATTTATTCGGCATGCACATCCAGCTCCTTCCAGATGCGATTAAAGTAATCCCTAAATTCCACTGCTTCACGGCATCCTATGGGTGTGTGAGATTCACAAGTCAATATGATTTTGTGAATATTTTTTATTTTACCCGGCCGTTTTGTTAAAACAACCACCCGATCTGCCATACTGATAGCCTCAGAAATATCGTGCGTCACTAAAATCGCTGTTTTATTTTCTCTGGTTATAATTTGTTTTACTTCATCAGCTACCACCAAACGTGTCTGATAATCCAAGGCGGAAAAAGCCTCATCTAAAAGTAATATTTCAGGATTAATGGCAAGTGTGCGTATTAATGCCGCCCTCTGCCTCATGCCGCCTGACAGCTGGCTGGGATAGGCTTTCCTAAATTCGTACAGCCCATATGTGCGCAGCATTTTTTCCGCTTGCATTTTTGTTTCGCTATTAACCTTATTTAGTACTTCCAACCCTAACAAGACATTTCTCCAAATTGTTCGCCATTCAAATAGTTGGTCGCTTTGCGGCATATAGCCTACCAAAGATGTAGGCCCGGTAACTTTTTGTCCTTTTATATAAACAGCACCTGCAGAAGGCTCAGTCAAACCAGCAATTATGTTTAACAGTGTAGACTTCCCACAGCCACTGGGGCCGACAATACTGACAAATTCACCTTCTGCAATATTTAGAGAGATATCCTGAAGGGCAGAGATTTCTCCCTCGGGACTATGGTATGTCTTGGAAACATTTTCAATCCTGACAAGTGGTCCTGCCCTCATTAGTTCTCTCCTCTCTATTTGATTTACCGAATAGTTTCTATTGCCTTTTCGGCAAATTCATTAGTAACTAATTCTGAATACGGAGCTCTTTTATCCAACTCCCCCGCCATCTCCATTACATCCTGTAGCCGATTGAATGCTTCTTCTGTAAAAACAGGAGTTGCTGCCCACGCATCAATATTCTTATAACGCTCAGCGACCTTCGTTAAAACCTCCAAATTTGCATCGGGGAAAAAGGATGCTATTACCTCGGCGATTTCTGCCGGAGTGCTGTTTTGTACCCAAACCTGCCCACGATAAATGGCATTGGTAAATTTTTGTATTATTTCTTTATTTTCTTCGATAAAGCTCTTCCGGGCGCAAAATACTGTATAAGGAATTTCACCACTTTCTTCACCTATGGAAGCGACAACGTAACCGGCACTTTCCAGCTCTAAAGTGGTGGCCACAGGTTCAAAAAGCGTCACATAATCTCCCTCACCACCTGTAAAGGCGCCTCCCATTAGTGCAAACTGAATATGAGTCAGTACTTCCACATCTTTACCGGGAATTAAACCATTCTTTTTAAGTACATACTCCAGCGTCATCAAAGGCACGCCGCCTTTGCGACCTCCAATAATACTTTTACCCCGCACATCCTCCCAGCTGAAATCCGGATTGGGCTCACGTGCAACTAAAAATGAACCATCACGTTGGGTTAGTTGGGCAAAATTTACTGCATAATCATCCTGCCCTTGGTTATAAACATAAATTGATGCTTCAGGTCCCATAAAGCCTACATCAGCTTCCCCGGCCAGTAGTGCCGTCATAACCTTATCGGCTCCCTGCCCGGTTGTAATTTCTAATTCAAGACCCTCTTCTTCAAAATAACCTAGGCTGATGGCCACATATAAAGGTGAGTAAAACACTGAACGCGTTACTTCATTGAGTCTGACTTTAGTCAATTTTTCCTCTTTCCCACAGCCGCTTAGAGCAACAGCAGCCATCAATAACAATACTAATAGACTTACAAGCAATCGGTTTTGCACAAGAGAAAACCCCTTTCATCTCATATATTTTCATAATTATAATATTGCTAACAAAAATTTGTGTGACGGTTTATAGAGCCAAAATTAAGTTTAAAACATATATATAAAATAGTCTGCCAAATTACCGACAAAGGAGTGTAGCCTTTTGTCAATGCAGGATGTTATACTTTGTATTCAGACAGACCGCACTCAGTATCTGCCAGGAGATAATGTAGCAATAACCGTAACTGCTAAGAAAGGAGAAAAAGCTCTTGCGCAAGAAAAACTGAAATTATCAATTTTCACTCCTGATGGCAAAAAAATATTTGCCGCTTCTCTCCAAACGGATGATAACGGCAAAGCAATTGCACTCTATCACTTAAGGAATAAGGATGAGAGCGGTAGTTATTATATTGAAGTCCAAAATCAAGATCATTATCTGGCTTTAAGTTCATTCATTGTTTTAAACGAATAAAAATAAAAAGAACATAAACAAGGTTTATGTTCTCCGTGACCGCCGGTTTTTGTCATTGCCTGACCGTCGGTCTTTCTTATCATTACGTTTAGGCAGAGCAAATTCGTCATAATACTCCCCTTGGGCATTGGGAATGGCAGCCCGATGGGAAAGATCAATTCTGCCCCTTTCATCAATACCGATAACTTTAACCGGTATTTCATCCCCCAAACTAACCACATCTTCAGTTTTTTCCACTCGTCCATGCCCTAAGCGTGAAATGTGAATTAAACCTTCTTTGCCAGGCAGAATTTCAGCAAAGGCTCCGTATTTTTCCACCCTTGTAACTTTACCAAGGTAGATTTCTCCTACTTCCACATCCTTAGTTAGTGTTTCGATCATTTGTTTTGCTTTTTCCCCGCTAGCTGGATCTACAGCGGCAATATAGATAGTTCCGTCAGGTTCAATTTCAATTTCTGTTTCTGTTTCCGACACTATTTTATTTATCATTTTGCCACCCGGACCAATTACGTCTCTGATTTTGTCTGGGTCAATTTGCATCGTCAGAATGCGTGGTGCATAGGGTGATAATTCAGGACGTGGTCCCGGAATCACAGCCAGCATTTTTTCCATTATAGACATATATGCCTTTTTGGCTTGCATCAAAGCACGTTCCAAAATATCGCGGGATAATCCTTTTACTTTTATGTCCATCTGTAAAGCTGTAATTCCGTCTTTTGTTCCCGCCACTTTAAAGTCCATATCGCCTAAAAAGTCTTCCATTCCCTGAATATCAGTCAAAATGACATATTTATCTTCTCCCATAATTAGTCCCATGGCAATTCCTGAAACTGGTTTCTTGATAGGGACTCCGGCATCCATCAGAGAAAGTGTTGAGCTACAAACAGCGCCCATGGAAGTGGAGCCGTTTGATTCCAAAACTTCTGAAACTAGACGTATGGTATAAGGAAATTCTTCCTCTGAAGGTAGAACAGGAAGTAATGCTCTTTCTGCCAGGGCTCCGTGGCCGATATCACGTCTGCTGGCACCGCGCATAAAACCTGCTTCCCCAACGCTGTAAGGGGGGAAATTATAATGGTGCATATAACGTTTTGATTCTTCCAGACCTAAATCGTCAAGACGCTGAACGTCTCCCGGAGCACCCAATGTACAAACATTAAGTACCTGTGTTTGGCCGCGGGTAAATAAGCCGGAACCATGGGTACGCGGCAAAATACCTACTTCTACTGAAATGGGACGAATCTCATCACTTTTTCGCCCGTCAGGCCTTAAGTTTTCATTAAGAATCATACTGCGCATGGTTTCTTTAACCAAATCATCATAAACCACATGGACATCCTGTTCATTTTCCGGATAAATTTCGGCAAAATGAGCAATTGTTTCTTCCCTTAGTGCATCAATTGCTGCTTCCCGTTCTTTTTTTTCAATAGTCCGTACTGCAGCCTTAACTCTATCGCCACAAAACTCCCTGACAGCAGCCTCGATTTCGGGATCAGGTGAAAAATCCGGCACTTCCATCTTGGGTACGCCAACTTCAACCACCATCTTTTCCTGCAGAGCAATAATTTCCTGATTTGCCTCGTGCCCCGCCATTATTGCTTCCAGGATTTCTGCTTCAGTTAGTTCATGGGCGCCGGCTTCAACCATCATAATGGCATCTTTAGTACTGGCTACAACAAGATGGAGCCGTGAAACCTCCGCCTCTTTCTGTGTCGGATTAATAACAGGTTTACCATCTATCCAGCCCACAACCACTGCTCCGATGGGACCTTCAAAAGGAATATGGGAAATGGACAAAGCAGCGGATGCACCACAAATAGAGAGTGCATCAGGCGGACAATCTTGGTCTACTGATAAAACTGTGCTAACAATATGTACGGCATTGCGAAAATTTTTCGGAAACAGCGGACGGCAGGGCCTGTCCGTTAAACGGGCAGCCAAAATTGCTTTTTCTGTCGGCCTACCCTCTCTTTTAATAAATCCTCCCGGGATTTTGCCAACGGCATATAGCCTTTCTTCATAATCTACTGTCAAAGGGAAAAAGTCAATTCCCTCACGTGGTTCTGCTGAAGCTGTTGCGGTACAGAGCAGTACCGTATCGCCATAGCGCACCAGAACTGCACCGCTGGCTTGTTTGGCTACGCGGCCGGTTTCAAAACTAAACTCTCTGCCGGCCAACTGTATTTTATAGGTCTTCATTTTATACCTCCCCTCTTTTTTTTCATTGAAGAAACTCTTTGCATTTTTTCCGGATAGAATAAGCAATTCAAGCATGAAATAAAGTCCTATCCGATAAGAAAAGTGGGGTTTCCCCCACTTTTGCATAGACCTATATTGCATTTAGGGCTACTACGATTTTATGCAAGGGTGTTGAAGGAAACACCATACTCTTGCGGGGTGTCGGATCGTAGATTCGCCATGGCTTAGCCCCAAAATAAGGAATCATTCACCAAGCTTTTTTAACTATCTGCGCAGTGAAAGCTTTGTCAAAATAGCACGGTAACGGTCTGCATCAATCTTCTTTAAATAGTTAAGTAAACCGCGACGTTTACCAACCATTTTAAAAAGACCGCGTCTTGAATGATGATCCTTCTTGTGAACCTTTAAGTGTTCTGTTAAATAATTTATACGTTCTGTTAACAGAGCTATTTGAACTTCGGGGGAACCTGTATCGTTTTCATGCAGGCGAAATTCATTTATTAAGCTCTGTTTGCGGGTTGAATCCAGACCCATGCGGTACACCTCCTTTTTTTGTCTCTTATCTCCTTATGCCAAGGTAAACGTCGGAGCCTCGATTACCTGAGCAAAAGGTTAACGGACTAATTTTACCATAACACCGGTATAATAGCAAGAAAAGCACTGCCAAATTAAGTGTATTTGCGGCTAATAATATTTTTTGCCGCCTGAATGTCTTCATTGATCTGTGCTATTAAAAATGCTGCATCGGCAAAAGACTTTTCTTCTCTCATTCTGTGTAAAAAACGGACAACTAATTCCTCAGCATAAAGATTTTTTTTTGTATCCAACAAATGCACTTCAATTGATATTTCACTTTTATGGAAAGTCGGTCTTCTGCCAATATTAGTCAGTGACCAGTAGTTTTGACCGGATATTATAGCTTGTGTTAAATAAACGCCGCTGGCTGGACACATTATTTCCGGTGCTAGTTTAAGATTTGCAGTGGGAAATCCTAGCTTGTGTCCACGTCCGTCGCCATGAATAACCTTTCCGCGTAAAAAAAATGTATACCCTAACATTTTATTTGCTTTTTCCACTTTCCCTGCAGCCAACAGCTTCCGAATGAAAGAACTGCCAACAGATTCACCATCCACAGTAACAGGTGGCACCACTTTGACAAGAAAGCCGTATTCTTGACCATAGCGTTGCAGATCAGTGGAATTACCACAACCACGATGCCCAAATGAATAATTATAACCGACCACCACACCGGCCACTTGCAGCTGCTCCACTAAAATCCGGCGTACAAAATATTCCGGAGTTATAAGCGCAAAATCTTTTGTAAAAGGATGTAAAATAACATAGTCTATACCGGCTTCATTTAACATGCGAATGCGGTCTTCTACGGTAATCAATAAATTTGGCGAGCTTTCTGGGCAAAGAACGGCCAATGGGTGTGGCAAAAAAATCAAAACGGCGCTCTTTCTTTGCTGCTTTCTGGCCAAATTAACAGTAGTCGTAATAATCTTCTGATGTCCAAGGTGCACACCGTCAAAATTACCCAAAGCCAGTATTATCGGCTCCTGTGAAAGAGATGAAAAAGTTTCTATACCATGGACAGTTTGCATAGTCTTCACCCACTATGTAAAAACTTTTTGTGGCCGCACACTGTTTTTTTTAATTTGAGCAATAGCCACAAGCTGTCGTGCAGGGTCATAAACCCTTACCAGAGTACCTTCAGGAGGTAAATTTGCCCGTTTTATCCATCTCCCTTGTTTTAATTGCTGGGCTTCCATTACTGAAATATTGATGTACGGCAGCAAAACAAGGGCTGAGTCTAATGGCAATAAAGCTTCAGCCAATTTGGATTCTGCCTGCAGTAATTTACATTCTTCCAATGTCAGAGAATTGGCAATAGTAAAAGGACCTACGCTTACCCTCAGCAGGAAAGACATATGACCAACTGTTCCTAAAGCCTCAGCAATATCCCGGCATAAGCTTCGGATATAAGTACCACGGGAACAAGTTACATCAAACAGTATTTTATTTTCTTGTAGCTGTAACAGCCGCAGTTTGTAAAACTGCACAAGACGCGGCCGGCGTTCAACTACCCTTCCCTGTCGGGCAATTTCATACAGCCTTTTCCCTTTAATGCGCACTGCCGAATACATGGGAGGAGTCTGCAGTCTTTTGCCCACAAAGCCTGCCAGCAGCTTTTCCACATCTGCAAAACTAATTCTAGGGACGGGCTTTTCCTCAATAATATTTCCCGCTGCATCCTCTGTATCTGTTGCCGTCCCCAGCTTCAATTCTGCCCTATAGGTTTTGTCCATATTTTGCACATATTCTGCTACACGGGTAGCTTGTCCAATACATAAAGGAAGCACACCGGCAGCTCCGGGATCTAGTGTACCTGTATGCCCGATTTTGCGAATTCCAGTTAAGCGGCGAATCTCTGATACCGCATCATGTGAAGTCATGCCAGGAGGTTTAAGAAGGTTTAGAATACCTTTCATCCCGAAATTTCCTCTCTTACAGCTGTCAAGATAATCTCTGTTGCTTCCTCTAAACTACTGGATAAAGAGCAGCCGGAGGCTCTTAAATGTCCGCCGCCGCCAAATTTAGAGGCAATTTTAGACACATCTATATTCTGGGAACGAAATCCAATTCTAATTGTTCCATCTTTCTGTTCGCGGAACAGAATTCCTACTTCTACGCCTTCTATGTTTTTGGCATAATTAATTAGGCCGTCTAAATCTTCTTCCTTAGCTGCCGTCTCCTGCATATCTGCTTGTGTGAGCACCATCCAGGCCATTTTTCCATCTGCAGATATTTTTAGAGAACAGAGTGCTTTTTTTAGCAACATTAAGGCAGCGGTTGAACGCAGATCAAATAACTTTGGAGTGATTAAACCGGGATTTACACCGGCCGCCAGTAATTTACTGGCTATGATATGGGTTTGCGTTGTGGTGTTTTCAAATTTAAAAGAACCTGTATCGCTACTAATGGCAACATACAATGATTCTGCAATTGTAAAATCCAAAGGAACTTTTAGTTCCTCCAGCAGTGCAAACGCCAATTCACCTGTTGCAGCAGCTTTATGATCAACATAATTCAGATCTCCAAATAATTCATTGGTAGAATGGTGATCAATATTGATTATGCGGTTATCTTTTATTTGTTCCCAAATAGGTAAGAGGCGAAAATGATCGGCACAATCCAAAACCAGAACACAGTCATATACAGTTTCCGGTAAGGTATGCTCTACTATTTTCTCCGAGCCCGACAGAAAGCGGAAGCGCTCCGGTACACCATCGATAGAAAACATGGTAACTTTACAGCCAAGCCTTTCCAGCGCCAATCCCATTGCAATGGTGGAGCCAATAGAATCACCGTCGGGGGAAAGATGAGCAGTAACCAATACCGAATGACAGGTTTGCAGAAATTCAGCTATCTCCTGTAGGCTATTCACGACTATCTTTCCCCTCTATTTTACGTAGCACATCATTAATATGCGCTCCATATGAGATGGAATGATCTAGCTGAAATACTATTTCCGGCGTATGGCGCAGGCGAATACGCTTCCCGATTTCTGATCGAATAAAACCTGCAGCATTATTTAAAGCCGTCATCGTTGTTTGTTGTTCTTCGTCACTGCCGTAGATACTGACAAAGACTTTAGCGTGACTTAAATCTCGTGTGAGATCTACACCAGTTACGCTTATCATCGGACCTGTCACACGTGGATCCTTAAGGTCATAGCGAATAATATCACTAACTTCCCGCTTAATTTCTTCTGCGACCCGATATGCACGTTGTTCCGTCATCAGGCATCCCTCCTAGAAGGTGAGGCTTTTAATTTGTCATTTATGCTGGCTGCATTTGCTGCATTACAAAGGCTTCAATAATATCGCCTTCCTTAAAATCATGAAACTTCTCTAATAAAATACCGCATTCGTAACCGGCCAACACTTCACGTACATCATCCTTAAAGCGTCTTAGAGTATTGATTTTCCCTTCATGAATAACTACTCCGTCACGAATTACACGCACTTCTGCGTTGCGAGCAATTTTACCTTCTAAAACATAGGAACCGGCAATTGTGCCAAGACGCGAGACTTTAAATAATTGCCGCACTTCGGCTTGACCCAAAACAACTTCCTTAAATTGTGGAGCCAGCATACCTTTCATCGCCTTCTCCACATCTTCCAATGCCTCATAAATTACGCGATAAAGTCGTATTTCGATATTTTCCCTTTCTGCCACTTTTCGGGCATTGGCATCCGGGCGCACATTGAAACCAATAATTATGGCATTTGAAGCAGACGCAAGCATAACGTCAGACTCAGCTATGCCGCCGACGCCTTCATGGATAACATGTACTCGCACTTCGTCTGTGGATAGTTTTAGCAATGATTCCCTTAGTGCCTGGACAGACCCATGCACATCCGCTTTAATTATAATATTTAACTCTTTTACTTCTCCCTGTTGAATTTGACTAAACAAATCATCAAGAGACACTTTAGGGGATTTGCTTAATTCAAGTTCACGCCGCTTTTCTGCTCTTTTCTCTGCTATTTGACGAGCCATTTTATCATCTGTAACGGCTTGAAAATCGTCGCCTGCCTCCGGCACATCTGACAGCCCTAAAATTTCCACCGGTGTTGCCGGACCTGCCTTTTTAATCCTTTTACCTTTATCATCCACCATTGCCCTTACTTTACCATAAACAGTTCCGCATATTACAGAATCACCAACCTGCAGTGTACCCTCCTGTATCAAAACGGTGGCCACTGCACCTCTTCCTTTATCCAATTTTGCCTCAATAACTGTACCCAGTGCAGGTTTATTGGGATTGGCTTTTAATTCGGACATTTCTGCCAAAAGCAGGATCATTTCCATTAGATTATCTATCCCTATTTTCTTTAGAGCGGAAACTTCTACCATAATTGTGTCGCCACCCCATTCCTCAGGTACCAGACCATATTCAGTAAGCTGCTGTCTAACCCGATCAGGGTTGGCATTCGGCCTGTCAATTTTATTTATAGCAATAATAATCGGCACATTAGCCGCTTTAACGTGATTGATGGCTTCCACTGTTTGCGGCATAACACCGTCATCAGCAGCAACAACAATCACAGCTATATCTGTCACTTGTGCGCCGCGGGCCCGCATTGCTGTAAAAGCTTCATGGCCGGGAGTGTCAAGAAAGACGATTTTTTTCCCTTGATAGCTTGCCTGATAAGCTCCAATATGCTGTGTTATTCCACCCGCTTCTTGGGCAGTAACATTGGCTTTGCGAATTGCATCTAATAATGATGTTTTCCCGTGGTCCACATGCCCCAGCACCGTTACAACTGGCGAACGCGGCCGTAGGTCTTCTTCACGGTCTTCGACAGCTTCTACCAATTCTTCTTCCAGCTCATCCTTCTCGATTTCCACATTAAAGCCATATTCTTCTGCCAACATTTTAGCAATATCAAGATCAATCGCCTGGTTAATGGCAGCCATAATACCTAAATCTATTAATTTGGCGATAATTTCATTGGCGCTTACTTCCATTTTATTTGCCAATTCGCCAACTGTAACACGTCCGCCAAGAAAGATGGTGTTTTCCAGCCGTTCTTGCTGCTGCTGCAGCAACGCTTCCCGACGAGCTTTTCTTTCCTTTTTATTTAGACGCTTTTTTCGGCTTGTTTTTGTTTTCTTGTTGCTTTTGTGTTCACCGGCAGCTGACGCCTTCTTACCGTCTTTTTCTTTCTTTAAATTATCCTTATCTTTCTTCTTTGGCGATCTCTTTAGACTGTCCTTTGTAGCGGCCTGTTTTTTTCTGACCGCTGCAGTTTTTTCTTTTTCAGAAGTTTTTTTTCTGGCATCATTTTCCGGTTTTGCTTTTTCTGCGTCTGAATCAGGCAGCTCCCCTTTGCCCGTTAATTGATAACGAATACGTTGAGCAGCTTCCTTATCCACAACGCTCATATGGTTTTTAACTTCACAACCAATATCTTTCAGTAAATCTATAATCCGTCTACTTGGCACCTCTAACTCTTTTGCCAATTGGTACACCCTTAATTTTGACATTAATTCACACCTCCATTATAGTTGGCCTCCTTAATAAATGGTCACTTTGCTAATAATTGTGTAAAACGCATTGCAAAACCATCATCAAGCACACAAATGGCAGTACGTGGCGATTTTCCTATGGCTCTCCCCAATTCTTCCTTAGTAAAAATTTGTTGGATCGGAATACCATATGTTTTACATTTGTCAAAATACTTTTTTGCCACAGCACTGCCGGCATCACTGGCTAATAAAAGTAGTTTAGCACGATTTTTTTTGATAGCGGCTAAATTAGCATCTTCTGCGAACTCTATTTGCCCGGCACGGTGGGCCATTCCCAGCAAAGAAAGCACTTTATTCTTCACCGATTTCATCCTCCGGCAGTTGATCCATTAATTCTTGCACAACTAGCGGAGAAACTTCATGTCTTAAACTTTTTTCAATTCTTTTTGCTTTGACGGCTTTTTCTAAACAGCTTCTTTTATTGCAGATATAAGCTCCACGGCCTGCTTTTTTACCAGTAGGATCAATTTCTACTATACCTGCTGGTGTTCGAACAAGGCGAATTAATTCTTTTTTATTTTTTTGTTCCTGACAACCAATACAGGTCCGAAGCGGTACTTTACGTCGTTTCATTTTCCCCATTTTCCTCACCTGCGCCTTCCTCCTCTTGTTGAGCAGAAACTGCGCCTATTTGACTTTCGCTTGTTATATCAATTTTCCAGCCAGTTAGTTTAGCTGCCAGCCGAGCGTTTTGGCCCTCTTTGCCAATGGCCAGAGACAATTGATAGTCAGGAACTATTACATTGGCAATTTTTTTCTCCTCATCTAAATTAACGGCCAACACTTTAGCCGGAGATAAAGCATTGGCTACAAAAACAGCTGCATCTTCATCCCACTTAACAATATCAATTTTTTCACCGCGCAATTCATTTACTATAGCCTGCACTCGTGCTCCTTTTGGACCAACACAAGCACCAACCGGATCTACATCGGGGTTTTTGGAATAAACCGCCAATTTAGAACGAAAGCCTGCCTCTCGGGCAACAGACTTTATCTCTACAGTACCATCATATATCTCCGGGACCTCCAATTCAAATAGTCTTTTCAACAGTCCTGGGTGAGTTCTGGAGATTAAAATTTGCGGTCCCTTGGTGGTTCGTTTTACTTCGGTAATATAAGCTTTAATTCTCTCATTGGGTTTATACTCATCCTGAGGCATTTGCTCTGACGGTAACAAAATTGCCTCTGTTTTTCCTAAATCTACAATGACATTTTTTTGATCAGTTCGCTGCACAATGCCTGTAATAATATCATCTTCGCGGTCTATATATTCATCAAAAACGAGCTCCCGTTCAGCTTCACGAATTCTTTGTATAACAACCTGCTTTGCCGTTTGCGCTGCAATACGGCCAAAATTTTTTGGAGTAATTTCCTTTTCTACAATATCACCAACTTGGTATTCAGGATCAATGGCTTGAGCTTCAGCCAGAGAAATCTCCAGTTGTGGCTGAGAAACACTTTCCACCACATTTAAACGTGCATAAACTTTAATATTTCCAGTTTCCCTGTCCAGCTGAACTCTTACATTCCCTGGCGCATTAAAATTGCGCTTATATGCTGAGACAAGTGCAGCTTCAATAGCCTCAAAAAGAATTTCTTTGCTAATACCCCTCTCCCGTTCAATGTCAGCTAAGGCAGATAAAAACTCTACATTCATAAAAAATATTTCCTCCTTTCTGCCTCACTTTAATCCATTGCCAGATGAGCTTTGGCCACGAGCTCCAGCGGAATCTGAATAATTTCTTGTTTTTTAGTCTCCAACAGAACTTGCCGCTTGTCATCCAAACCATGCAGGATACCCTTATAAGATTTCTGTCCCTCCAAAGCTTTATATAATTTTACTTTTACAAGTTTACCGCGAAAACGCTCGTAATCAGACTCTTTTTTTAGGGGGCGTTCTATGCCAGGTGATGATACCTGCAGCAGGTAGCTGGAGTCGATAGGGTCAAGCCTATCTAATTCAGGATCCAGCAAACGGCTAAAAGCCTCACAATCATCCAGTGTTACACCGCCTTCTTTATCAATTAAAAAACGAAGGACTAACTGACCGCCTTCTTTCACAAATTCAATATCTACCAATTCCAGTCCCAAAGATTGGGCAAAAGGTTCAGCTATGGGAAATAGTTTTTCTACTATTTTTGACATCTTCAGCCTCCTGTGATGCAGTCATTCTACTTTTAACAATATTATTACCAATCCGGGAAAAGGTCTATCAACAAAAGGTAAGAGTGGGCGAACCCACTCTCCTTGAAACGCTACAGTTGTATTCGCAACCATTTTATCACATCTGGAAAGAAACCGCAAGCCTGGCAGAAAAATGATGTCATTTAGTGTTTTTTTGCTTTTTCCTGCAGCATTTCATCTAATACCAACATCAGCTCGTCTACGATTTTATTTTGACTTACTTTCTTCAGGACTTTGCCACGGCGGAAAATTAATCCTTCATTTTTACCGCCTGCCACCCCCAAGTCAGCTTCTCTAGCCTCCCCCGGACCGTTAACGGCACAACCCATAACAGCGATGGTCAGCGGTTCTGAAAGATCTTTTACACGCTCTTCTATTTCTTGTGCCAATTCCTGCAATTTTATCTGCGTACGTCCACATGTGGGACAGGAAATAACACGCGGCCCAAATCGTCGAATTCCTGCAGCCGTAAGAATCTCTTTAGCTACACGGACCTCTTCTTCCGGAGGAGCCGTTAAAGAAACTCGTATTGTATCCCCGAGGCCTGCCAGCAGTAGTGCACCAATCCCCACTGCCGAATGGATGGTGCCGCTAAAGGGAGAACCGGCTTCTGTAATCCCAATATGATGGGGATAATTCACTTTTTGCGCTAATAAACGGTGGGCAGCCACTGTTAGCGGTACCGAGGAGGCTTTTAAAGAAACAATCAAATTCTTAAAGCCCATTTCTTCCACCATTTTAATATGGCCTAATGCTGACTCCACCAAGGCTTCAGCAGTAATCCCCCCATATTTATGATAAATGTCCTTTTCTAAAGAGCCGGCATTGACGCCAATACGTATGGCTACTTTTTTCTCTGCAGCCCGCGCCACCACTGCCGCCAATCTATCTTTACCGCCAATATTGCCCGGATTAATTCTTATTTTAGCAACACCGGCATCTATGGCGCTCAGTGCCAGACGGTAATTAAAATGAATATCGGCCACCAGCGGCAGGGGTGATTTTGCAACCAGATAAGGCAAAGCGGCAGCCGCACGCTCATCAGGAACTGCCACGCGAACTAATTCACAGCCTGCTTTTGCCAAAGAGTTAATCTGCTGTAAAGTAGCCTCAGTATCGGCAGTAGCAGTGTTTGTCATAGACTGCACAATTACAGGAGCGCCGCCACCAATGGTCAAACTGCCAACCCGAATAGGTCTTGTTTGCTCTCTTGTTATCATAATAATTCCTCTGCTCTAAAAAATTTTTAGACGCATCAAATCTTTATAGGCAACTATCACCATTAACAAAATTAACACCGTAAAACCAATAAAATGAATTAAAGATTCTTTCTGCGGATCAACAGGACGCCCCCGTACTCCTTCGATAACGAGAAACAGCAGCCTGCTGCCATCCAGTGCCGGAATGGGCAGCAAATTTAGAAAGCCAAGATTAAGGCTTATAATAGCAGCTAAGGAAAGTAAATTCATAATTCCGGTATGCACAACTTCGCCCACAAGGCTAATAATACCTACCGGCCCCACTACGTCAGGAGCCATGCGGCCGGTTACTATTTGAATCAAGCTATAAGCCATAAAACGGATGAACCAAAAAGTCTGTTCTATACCCATCTTTACAGCAGGGAAAAAAGAATATTTGCGAGTTTGCACACCAATGCCAATTCGTCCTTCTCCGATTTCCAGATCGCGAACAGGAGTCACTGTTACAGTATTTACTTCCCGATTGCGCTCAAAAACAATTTCTATTTGCTGTTCAGGATTATTATGAATTAACTTCACCAGTTCGCGCCAATCCTCTACTTCTTCCCCGGCAATGGAAATAATTTTGTCTCCGGGTTGCAGTCCCGCTTTGGCCGCCTCACCGTTTGGCAGCACCTCGCCTAAAATAGTTGAATCATAAACCGGAACACCCAGAAAAGCAAAGTAAATCAGAGAAAACAAAATTACTGCCAACAGAAAATTCATCAGCGGTCCCGCTGCAATTACGGCAAATCGCTGCCACACCGTCTTTTTCTGAAAGCTACTCTCTTCTTCTGCAGTTTCATCTTCAGGATCTTCACCTACCAGACGCACAAATCCACCAAAAGGGAATGCCCTTATCGAGTAGACTGTTTCACCTGCTTCTTTTGTAAAAACACGTGGTCCAAAGCCAATAGCAAATTCTATTACCCCAATCCCAACTTTTTTTGCCACTAAAAAATGACCGAGTTCATGGAAAAAAATTAGCAAACCAAAAAAAATTACTGAAACGACAAGGGTTAGCATTTTATTATCCCTTCTCTCTTTGCAAATTCTTGCGCCAGGTGCCGAGCCTCCCGATCAACTTCCTGCAAAGCAGCAAAATCAGGCAGTTTGATTAATTTATGTTTATTCATTACAGCTTCAATTATACGGGCTATACTTAAAAAGCCAATGTCACCATTTAAAAAAAGGCGCACAGCCTCTTCATTGGCTGCATTCATGGCACAGGGCAAACTTCCTCCTATTTTTCCTGCCTCATACGCAAGCTGAAGGCAGGGAAAGTTTTTTATATCGGGAGGCGAAAAATGAAGAGATTCAATTGCTTCCCAGTCAAGACGCGGCGCCCGGCAGGGTTTCCGATGTGGATAAGTTAAAGCATATTGAATGGGAACCTGCATATCCGGCACTCCCAGTTGGGCCAGCACTGCACCATCCCGGAAAGTAACCATAGAATGAATAATGCTTTCGCGCTGAATGATTACTTTTATTTTTTCATAGGGAAGGGAAAAAAGCCAATGGGCCTCAATCACTTCTAAACCCTTATTCATCATTGTGGCAGAATCTATACTAATTTTGGCTCCCATTGACCAATTAGGATGTCTGAGAGCTTCTTCCGGTGTAACTTTCTGCAGCTCTACTGCACTATATCCCCAAAAAGGACCACCGGAAGCGGTGAGTATAATATTTTCCACCTCGGCTTCCCGCTCTCCCTGCAAACACTGGAATATGGCCGAATGCTCACTGTCTACAGGCAGTAAGTTTGCTTTTTTCTTATTTGTTGTCAAAGGCATGACAAGATGTCCCCCTGCCACCAGTGATTCTTTATTAGCTAAAGCTACTGTTCTGCCGCTTTTGAGTGCAGCCAGGGTAGGAGCAAGGCCGGCAAAGCCTACAAGGGCGTTTAGAACCAATTCATGACGAGAATCTGCCGCCAATTCCGAGATAGCATCAGGACCGGCAGCCACTTCCACCGGCAAATCACGGCAAAGCGCTTTTAAATCGCGATATAATTCAGGAGCAGCAATTACCACTTTAGCCGGTTTATAGATGCGTGCCTGCTCGGCTAAAGTTTTGACCTGCCGATTAGCAGTTAAGCCATAAATGCGAAACATTCCTTGATGTGCAGAAACTACTGCCAAGGCTTGATTACCTATAGAGCCGGTAGAACCCAAGATGCTAATTGTTTTCATTAGCTAATCCTCCAATCACAGTAGAAAAAGAAAAAGATAATAGGCTGCCGGAACAGCGAAAAGAAGGCTATCGAGCCGGTCCAACACACCCCCGTGCCCGGGCAGGAATTTACCGGAATCTTTAGCTCTGCCCCATCTTTTTAAGGCAGATTCAGCTAAATCACCAAATTGACCTACTAACGAAAAAAAGACACCAATTACAGCTGCCTGTAAACGACCCATATTTAAAAGCGGAGCCAGCAAGACAAGGGTAACACCTGCAAATAATATTCCTCCCACGGCGCCTTCCAATGATTTTTTCGGGCTAACTGCCGGTATTAATTTACGCTTACCTAAAGTCAGTCCACAAGCATAAGCTCCTGTATCGGAAGCCCAGGTAGCCAGCAGTACGCTTAAAAGCAGAAAGAAGCCGTTATTAAGCGCCCGCAGCCAAAAGAAATGGGCAAAAAGGCAAGTAACATATAATTTGCCCCAAATTATCAACATTAGTCCCTGCAAATTAACAGGAAAAATAAATACGGTATAAATATTTAAGAGAATAAAAAAACTAATCAGCATAAAGAGCAGCTGATTTGCATCGCCCAGGTACGCTATCGTCAGAATGATAAAATTGCCTAATAAACCTATCACGGCAAGATCTTTTCTCTCCAAACCGCCAAGGGAGTATAGCTCACGCAAGGCCAATGTACTTATCAGCAGAATAAGTCCATACAGCATCAGTTTTCCGTTCCAAACAGAAAAAATAACTATGGGTATGCCGATGAGAGCACTTAATAGGCGCTGCCTAAACATAAACTATATCCTCCTATAATTTAATAGCCCCAAAACGTCTATCCCGCTGAGAAAAAGCTTCAATGGCAGCAAGTAAATGCTCCCGCGTAAAATCGGGCCAATAGATATCAACAAACCAAAGTTCTGCATATGCCAGCTGCCATAGCAGAAAATTACTAAGACGAATTTCACCGCTTGGTCGAATTAGTAAGTCTGGATCGGGAAGACCGGCTGTATATAAATGGTTACTAATCATTTCTTCATTTATCTCGTCAACCTGCAAGGAACCTGCCGCCACAGCCTGCGAAATCTCGCGCACAGCCTTTACAATTTCAGCCCGGCTCCCATAGTTTAAAGCAAAATTAAGAATCATGCCCGTATTATTTGCTGTTTTGTTAATGGCCTCATTAACAGCTTCAATGGTGTGCTGCGGCAAGCCTTCGTATGATCCTGACATCATAACCTTCACGTTCTTAGCCACCAGTTCCGGCAAGTCAGTCCGTAAAAATTCACTAGGCAGACGCATCAGGAAATCTACTTCCGCAGCAGGCCTGTTCCAGTTCTCTGTAGAAAAGGCATAAACCGTTAAAACTTTTATGCCCAAATCATTTGCAGCCCGAATAGTCCGCCTTAATGCGGCCATACCGGCATGGTGACCGGCAGTGCGGGGCAAGCCGCGCTGCGCGGCCCAACGGCCATTACCATCCATAATGATGGCAATATGTTTAGGCATCCTCTCTGGAGGAATTTTTACAGTTTTATTATTTTTTTTGAGTATTTTTTTCCAAGCAAAAGGCAACCCATCCACCTCAGTTTTAGATAAGAGCAACCCCCTCGGGGAGGGGGGTTTGAGTACGTAAGTTTCTCTGTTTAACCCCAATTTTCAGCAGCCACAGTTATTTCCAGCAAATCGTCCTGACGCGGAAGTACTCGAACCACTCTTTCCGTGCCAGCTTTAAAGCCTTGTGGAGGAGCAGTGCGCCGAATCTGCAGGGTAAAACCTTTTTGTTCTAAAATAACGACGGCTTCTGTCAGTTTAAGCCCAAGAACATCAGGAAAACTTTCTCCTGCGGGCATGCTAAACCTCCATAACTTCCTTCTCTTTTTCAGCCAAAATTTTATCTACTTCCGCAATCATCGTATCAGTTAACTTTTGTATTTCATCCTGAGCCCTATGTAATTCATCTTCCGTGATTTTACTTTCCTTTTCCAAACGCTTTAAGCTGTCATTGGCATCACGCCGAATATTACGAATAGCAATCTTGCCTTCTTCAGCTTTCTTTCTACATGTTTTTACAAGTTCTTTTCTTCTTTCTTCCGTTAACTGCGGGATTGGCACACGAATTATTGAACCGTCACTATTGGGATTTAAACCAAGGTCTGACTTTATAATGGCACGCTCAATGTCAGCCACAACACTTTTATCCCAGGCTTGGATCACCAGCAGCCGTGGCTCCGGCGCAGTGATACTGGCCAGTTGATTTATAGGCGTCGGTGTGCCATAATACTCCACCATGATCTTATCAAGTAATGCAGGAGTTGCCCGTCCTGCCCTTAAGGATGCCAAATCCTTTCTTAAGGCATTAACTGCTTTTCCCATTCTTTCCTTAGCATCTTGGTGAATATCATCGATCATTATTATTCCCCCTTTACAAATGTCCCGATTTCTTCGCCCAGCAAAACTTTTTTTATATTGCCGGACTTATTCAGACCAAAGACAATCAGTGGAATTTTATTATCCATGCAGAGGGAAGCTGCCGTTGCATCCATTACACCCAAGCCTCTGTTTATCAGATCTATATATGTTAACTGGGAAAACTTTTTTGCATTGGGGTTAGTCAAGGGATCAGCATCATAAACCGCATCTACTTTGCCTTTTGCCAGTAAAATTACTTCAGCTTCTATTTCAGCAGCACGTAAGGCGGCTGTGGTATCGGTAGTAAAGTAAGGGTTGCCTGTTCCCCCTGCAAAAATTACAACCCTCCCCTTTTCTAAATGTCTAATGGCTCGCCGGCGGATATAAGGTTCGGCAACCTGCTGCATCTCAATGGCTGTTTGGACACGCGTTGTAACTCCCAGTGATTCAAGGGCATCCTGCAAAGCCATGGCATTCAAAACAGTTGCCAACATACCCATATAATCAGCAGTGGCACGATCCATGCCCCGCTCGCCCGCCGCTGCGCCACGCCAAATATTACCCCCACCAACGACAATTGCTATTTCTACACCCATCTTCCATACTTCCGCCACCTGTTCGGCAATATCGCGCAGCACTTCCGCATCAATACCGAAACCGCGCTCTCCGGCCAATGCCTCACCGCTTAATTTAAGTACAATGCGCCGATATACAGCTTTCTCCATTTTAGCAGTATACCCTCCAGTCAAATATTCAACAAAAATATGTATTATCCTGTAAAAAAAGAACACCGGAGTGCTCTTTTTTACTGATGCCAAAGAATGATGCCAAAGAACAAGCTGTCCATCTTATGATTTTGTCATTTGTGCTACTTCTTCAGCCAAATTACATTCTTTTTTTTCTAATCCTTCACCCAATTCAAAGCGGGCATAACGACGAATAGAAATATTTTCCCCAATTTTACTGATCTTTTCTTGTAGTAAATCAGTAATGGTAATATCGGGGTCGCGAATAAAAGCCTGCTCAAGTAGGCAATTTTCTTTATAGAACTTTTCTAAACGGCCAGAGACTATTTTTTCCACCACATTTTCCGGTTTGCCCTCATTAAGAGCTTGCGTTCTTAAAATTTCGCGTTCCTTTTCCAAAACTTCCACCGGTACATCTTCGCGAGATAAAAACTGAGGATTTGTTGCCGCTATCTGCATGGCAATATCCCGGACAAATTCGCGAAATTCCTCTGTCCTGGCCACAAAGTCCGTCTCACAGTTTACTTCAACCAAAACACCGATACGTCCGCCTAAATGTATATAAGAATCTACCAAGCCTTCGGCTGCCACACGACCGGCCTTTTTTGCTGCAGCAGCCAAGCCTTTTTCACGTAAATATTCAATAGCTTTTTCCAGATCGCCACCCGTTTCCACCAGTGCTTTTTTGCAATCCATCATGCCAGCACCTGTTTTTTCTCGCAGTTCTTTTACGACTGATGCTGGAATCATCTTTTACCCTCCTAACATCAATTTTTTACAGATAAAAATATTCCTGAGCAACTTTAATATTTTTTGCTTTATAAAGGCCGGGCTTTATAACGCCCGGCCGACATTTATGAGCCTTTATAACTTACTCCTCCGGCTGGTCGTCATCAGCATCTTTCTGCTCATCGACCACTACGTAATCCTGCCGACCTTCAAGCCCTTCCAAAACTGCATCTGCTAAACATCTCGTGATGAGCTTGACGGCACGGATTGCATCATCATTACCGGGAATTATATAATCGATTTCATCCGGATCGCAATTGGTATCTACTATAGCTATAATAGGTATGTTCAGCTTGCGAGCTTCCGCCACAGCAATTCTTTCTTTGCGTGGATCCACAATAAACAAAGCATCTGGAAGAGTACGCATATTGCGCACACCCGACAGGAATTTATTCAGCTTGTCTAATTCATGACGAAGTTGAATCACTTCCTTTTTGGGCAGGACATCAAATACGCCTTCTTCCTCCATTTTCTCCAGTTCCAACATGCGATTAACACGTTTGCGGATAGTGGCAAAGTTTGTCAGCATACCACCTAACCAGCGCTGATTAACATAAAACATACCACAACGTTCAGCTTCAGTCTGGATGGATTCTTGCGCCTGTTTTTTTGTTCCCACAAACAATATTTTACCGCCGTCTCGTGCTAAATCGCGAACATAATTATAAACATCCTCAAGCATTTTTACGGTTTTTTGTAAATCAATGATATAAATACCATTTCTCTCCGTAAAAATGTAAGGCTTCATCTTAGGGTTCCAGCGCCGAGTCTGGTGTCCGAAATGAACGCCAGCCTCCAATAATTGTTTCATAGTTACAACGGCCATACTCCTGCACCCCCTCTCTGTTAGAACTTCCGTTTCTTTCATCTAAGTACAGAACCTTTCGGCACAGCTGCACTTATCCCGAAACGTGTATATTTTGCACCGTTTTGTAGTATAACACAGTTTTATTGAAATGGCAATGTTCTACAATATTTTATTTCAGCTGCAATCGAACTTTCAAAGGAATCTTACCCAGTATGTAAACCTGTACTGTATGCCCCTGGAGCTGACCGGTAAAGGTCTCCCTAATTAGTTCGTAAACATTATTTCCGAAACCGTTTGCTAAAATGTGTTCGCTTAGGCAATCGAGAATTTTTCCTATGGTTTTTTCCACATTGGCTTGCATATTCTTAGCCAATTGTTCCTTTAGTTCAACCGGCATGGTAAAAACAAAGCCGGCAATTTCCATACGGTCAGAAAGCTGTGCCTGCATTTCTGACCTGACAACCCGCGGGATTTCTGCTTTTACATCCTCAATTATTTGCGGCATTTCATGTTCTGCAAAAAGAATTATTTGTTCCTGGATGTTCTTTGCCAATTCCTCACTATCAAGGTAAATGGTTAAACCATATTTGGCCAATCCCCAAAACAATAATGTAAAAATACAGAGAAAAATAATCAGGCTGCAGCTGATACCAAGCTGGAATGATTTTTTATCAAAAGACCAAAGGCGCCTTTCTTTTCTTCTCACCCGTCACCACTCCAAGTAAAAATAATGGAAAAATGATAATAACAGTATAATATAACCGGAAAGGTCTATTTTTATGACAAGCTAAAAAGAAAGCAAAGCTCCTTTGGCATACCAAAACTAAAGACGCACAAGCAAGCACTTGTGCGCCCCTTTTACATCGAAGTTGCGGCTCTTCTCTTCTCCAACTGTTCGAGCAAATAAGGATTACGTACCTTAATATATGTTCCTTTCATTCCTAAGGAACGGGATTGAATGACGCCGGCACTTTCAAATTTACGCAGAGCATTTACAATAACAGAACGGGTAATACCAAGTTGGTCTGCGATTTTACTGGCTACTAAAATACCTTCGTCGCTGTTGAGTTCAGCAAAGATGTTTTCTACTGCCTCCAGTTCGGAATAAGAAAGTGTACCGAGAGCCATCTGCACCACTGCCTTATTACGGGCCTCTTCTTCGATTTGATCAGCGCGAGTACGCAGTATTTCCATACCGATTACGGTAGCACCGTATTCTGCCAGGATTAAATCCTGCGGTAAAAACTCTTCTTTACTACGTACTAGGACAAGAGTGCCCAACCTTTTTCCGCCACCTAAAATGGGAACAATGGTTGTAATTTTATTCGGGAAAGGAGTTTCTCCTTCCTCATTTTTATGGTTTACTTTTGCCTCATCGAAACTGAGTAATTGGTTATTATATTCGGTCGGGAAGGCAGGTTCTTCCGTCTTCTCATTAATCAATTCCACATCATAGTCTTCCACCAAGGAAGATCCTAAAATTTTCCCACTGCGGTCAACAATATAAGTGTTGGCATTAATCACGCTCTTTAAAACACTGGCAACCTCTTCGAAATCAACATGCTGTCCAGCTGTTTTTTGTAAGATCTTATTAATACGACGGGATTTTTCCAACAGTTCTTCTATTACCATATTATCATTCCTCTCTCTTTAATAATAATTACAAAATATACCTGCTTAAATCTTTATTTTGTACAATTTTCCGTAATTTATCCCGAACATACTGGGCAGTTATGGTAACTTTTTGTCCGGCAAGCTCCGGTGCCGCAAAAGAAAGGTCATCCAAAACTTTTTCCAAGATTGTATGTAGTCTTCTGGCGCCGATATTTTCCATTTCCTGATTCAAAGTACAGGCAGTTTTGGCTATTTCCCTGATGGCATCTTCAGTAAAATCTACTGTAACATCTTCTGTGGCTAAGAGTTCTTTATATTGCTTTAATAAGGCATTCTCTGGTTCCGTTAAAATTCTATAAAAATCATCTTCTGTCAAACTATCAAGTTCCACACGAATGGGAAAACGACCCTGTAGTTCAGGAATTAAGTCGGAAGGCTTACTAATATGAAAAGCTCCGGCGGCAATAAATAATATATAATCAGTCTTAACGGGACCGTATTTTGTCATTACCGTAGAACCTTCAACAATGGGTAAAATATCTCGCTGCACCCCTTCACGGGAAACATCCGGCCCCCCTTTTATATCTGCGCCGGCAATTTTATCAATTTCATCGAGGAAAATAATCCCTGACTGTTCTGCCCTTTCAATTGCTTCAGCGTATACTTCATCCATGTCAATCAATTTTTGCGCTTCTTCCTGCTGTAATATCTTTCTGGCTTGAGCTACTGTAAGACGTCTTTTTTTCTTTCTTTTAGGTAAAAATTGCCCCATCAAATCCTGAAAGTTTATCCCTAAATCTTCCATACCCGTGCCAGGAATTATTTCCATCACGGGCAAACGTTCATCTACTTCTAACTCCACTATATTATCTTCTAATTCTCCATTTTGCAACTGTTGAAGTATTTTATTTCTCTTTAGCTGATATTCCTGTAAACTTTCTTTTTTCCTTTCACCTTCCTTAAAATCTTCTTGCCGATCGGTTGTTGCAAACAGCAAACCAAAGGGATTTTGTTGTTTTTGTTCTTTGCGCGGACGTGGCAGCAAAAGATCAAGTAAACGCTCTTCTGCCAACTGCTGCGCCTTCTCCTCCACGCCGGCCATTTTTTCTGCTTGAACGATGCGGATGGAAGTTTCTACCAAATCGCGCACCATTGTTTCCACATCTCGCCCTACATATCCTACTTCCGTAAATTTTGTGGCTTCAACTTTAATAAAAGGAGCATTTACCAGTTTAGCCAAACGTCGCGCTATCTCTGTTTTGCCTACACCGGTCGGTCCAATCATAATAATATTTTTAGGAAAAACTTCTTCTCTTAAATCACCGGCAAGCAATTTGCGGCGATAACGGTTTCGTAAAGCTACGGCTACACATTTTTTCGCATCTTTTTGTCCGACTATATATTTATCTAGTTCAGCAACTACTTGTCTGGGGGTTAAATCTTCCTTTTTGGCAAATTTAGAATTTTGCACTTACAGTACCTCCAGCACTATTCTGTCATTCGTATAGACACAAATTTCCCCTGCAATTTCCAGAGCTTTTTTAGCAATTTCCCCTGCATCCAAATTTGTATAGCGGTGTAAAGCCCTAGCGGCAGCCAAGGCATAGGACCCACCTGAACCAATAGCGGCAACACCGTCATCAGGTTCTATAATTTCTCCGTTACCGGAAATAATCAGTAGATTTTCCGTATTACCAACGACTAAGAGAGCCTCAAGGCGACGCAAAATTCGGTCCATGCGCCACTGTTTGGCTAATTCAACAGCCGCCCGACGCAAATTGCCTTGATACTGATCTAATTGTTCTTCATATTTTTCAAATAAAGTAAAAGCATCGGCAACTGAGCCGGCAAAACCGGCCAGTACCTTCCCTTGATAAATGCGTCGAACTTTTACTGCATTATTTTTCATAATAGTATTATTGCCAAAAGTAACTTGGCCATCACCGGCCATTGCACAGCAACCGTCTTTTAAAACGGCAACAATTGTTGTGGATTGAAACATAATACACTCCTTATGCTCGCGGATGAGCCTCCTGATAAACTTCCTTTAATTGCTCCCGCGTTATATGCGTATAAATTTGCGTTGTAGAAACATTCTTATGACCCAGCAATTCCTGTACAGCCCTTAAATCTGCTCCCGCATTAAGCATGTGGGTTGCAAAACTATGTCGAATGCTGTGGGGCGTGATGCCTTTACTTGTACTAACTTGCCGAATATATTTTTCAACGATGCGTCTCACGCCTCTATCTGTCAAGCGCGTTCCATATTTATTAAGCCATAACGCTTTTTCATTTTCACCCTTAGGGTTTTTGCGCAGCAATTGTGGCCTTGCCTCCTGCAAATAAATCTGCACCGCACGTCTTGCATAAGAACCTAATGGTACTATTCTTTCCCGTGCTCCTTTGCCAAAAACAATAAAGTACCCCTCATTTAAATCGATTGTCTCCACATTTAGTGCCACCAGTTCACTTACCCTAACACCAGATGCATAGAGAACCTCAAGAATTGCCGCATCCCTTTTGCCGGCTACCGTCCGAACATCTGGAGCTGCAAGCAAGCGCTTCATTTCTTCCACATAAAGGAAGTTTGGCAGTTTTTTCCCAACACGGGGTGTAGCAACTGTAGACCAGCTTTTATCCTGCAGTAATCCTTCGCGATTTAAGTAGCGCAAAAATGAGCGAACGGCAGATAACTTACGAGCAATGGTACGCCTTTCATAATCCTTTTCCTTCAGTAAGGCTAAAAAACGCCGTACTGATAAATAGTTTATTTCCTGGGGCAAAGCCTGATTATCGTTTTCTAAAAACAAGAGAAACTGCACTATGTCTTCAGCATAATTACGAACAGTATGTTGTGAGGCATTTTTTTCTGTTTGCAGATGGCGGATAAAACCGTCTAACCAATCATTCATTCGACGGAAATCTCCTTTGTCAAAATATTTTATCATATTAAAACTATCTATTGCAAGTAAGTTTTTAGAGATTCCTGCAAATTTGTACCAAAATTCAGACCATATTCTGACGCCGCCATTCATCTAAAACGGCTAAGGCACGTTTGGCTAAAGCCATTTTTCTTTCTTTCTTGTGTACACGCTGCGAAAGCGGAGGGAATAAGCCAAAGTTTACATTCATCGGCTGAAAGTTATTTGCATCGGTTTCAGTAATATAACGTGCCAAAGCTCCATGGGCACACTCTACCGGCCAAGTTAACGTCTCTTTTCCTTTAACTATGCGTGCAGCATTAATACCGGCAATTAATCCCATTGCCGCTGACTCCACATAGCCCTCTACACCGGTTATTTGGCCGGCAAAAAAGAGCAGCGGTTCTGAGGCAAACTGTAAAGTTGGACGCAATACTAAGGGAGAATTTATATATGTATTGCGGTGCATAACACCATAACGTACAAATTCGGCATTAGCCAGGCCTGGAATCATACGAAAAACCCTTTTTTGTTCCGGCCAACGCAAACGGGTCTGGAAACCAACCATATTATAAAGCGTAGCTGCAGCGTTATCTTGCCGCAGTTGAACTACAGCATAGGGAATTTTCCCTGTTCGTGGATCGGGAAGACCTACAGGTTTAAGCGGACCATATAATAAAGTCTCAAATCCGCGCGCAGCCAACACCTCTATTGGCATGCAACCTTCAAAATACTTTAGTTTTTCTTCGCCATGTCCCACATACACTTCAGCCGACAGCAAGGCATTATAAAAAGCCTGATATTCTTCTTTATTCATGGGACAATTCAGGTAATCGGCACTGCCTTTATTATAACGTGAAGCGCGATAAATAATTTCCATATCCAAAGATTCCGCCGTAACAATAGGGGCTGCTGCATCGTAAAAATAAAGATGATCCTGACCTGTTATAGTGCCAATCTGTGCTGCTAAGGCAGGTGCGGTTAAAGGACCTGTGGCAATAATAACCGGCCCGTCTTTTGTTGAAGGTATAGTAGTAACTTCTTCCGTGACGCGGGTTATAAGCGGGTGTTCTGCAATGGCGGAAGTAACGGCCTGAGAAAAGGCTGTACGATCCACAGCCAATGCTCCACCTGCCGGAACAGCGTTGGCATCAGCCTTCGCCATGATTAAAGAGTTGAATTTTCGCATTTCTTCTTTTAATAACCCCACAGCATTTTCCAATGAAGCAGCACGTAGCGAGTTGCTACATACCAGTTCAGCTAACAAACCACTGTGATGCGCCGGCGTCATTTTCTCCGGTCGCATTTCATAAAGAACAACTTTTACTCCTCTTTGGGCGGCTTGCCAAGCCGCCTCAGCTCCTGCCAAGCCGCCTCCTATAACTATTACCTTATTCACCAGCTGCCTCCTATTTTTGCACTGCTTGATTCTTTTCATTTAATTTCCGTATATATGAACATTCTTTATTGGCACAGGATAAAGTTTTCCCTTTTTGTACCGTTAAATAGCCACAAAGCGGGCATTTTTCTTTTTGCGGTACATCCCAGGTGGTAAAATTACAATCCGGATAACCACTACAGCCATAAAAAATTCTATTGCGCTTGGTTCTTCTTTCGACTAGAGGTTTTCCACACTCAGGGCATTCCACATCCAGTTCCTTAACAATCGGTTTGGCAAAACGGCAGTCAGGAAAACCAGGGCAAGCCAAAAATTTTCCATAGCGCCCCATTTTATAGACCAGCCTTCGGCCGCACTGCGGGCATTGCTCGTCACTTTCTTCCGGAGCAATTATTACCTTTTCCATATGATCTTCTGCTACAGCCAGCCTCTTGGCAAAGCTATCATAAAAATTTTTTATGACACTGACCCAATCTTTTTTCCCCTCGGCAATTTCGTCCAACTGTTCTTCCATATGGGCAGTAAAATCCACATCAAAAATATCCGGGAAAAATTCCAATAGTTGTTCCAGCACCACACGACCCAATTCTGTAGAAAAAAACACTTTTTTTTCACGGGTAATGTAACCACGTACTTGGAGGGTATGAATTATAGGAGCATAAGTACTTGGCCTTCCTATACCTTTTTCTTCCAGTGTTTTAACCAGCATCGCCTCACTATAGCGCGGTGGAGGCTGAGTAAAATGCTGCTCCGGTTCTAATTCAAGCAGTTTAAGTTTCTGCGCCGGTGTTACCTCCGGCAGCAATGAATCCTCTTCTTTTTCTTCTGTATCCTTACCCTCTACATACAGTTTCATAAAACCATCAAATTTTATTTGCGAGCCTGTGGCACGAAATTCAAAGTCACCTGCTTGAATAGTAATTGTAACTGTATCATAAACAGCCGGACTCATCTGGCTGGCCACAAAACGTTCCCAGATAAGCCGATAGAGTCTGTATTGATCACGAGTCAGGTAAGACTTGACTTTCTCCGGTATTCGCTCTACTGCCGTAGGGCGAATAGCCTCATGCGCTTCCTGAGCACCCTTTTTGGCAGTATAAACAGGCGGTTTAGCCGGTAAATATTTTTTTCCGTACTCCTGCTCAATATATTGACGCGCCTCATTTTGCGCATTTTGAGAAATTCTTGTTGCATCTGTTCTAATATAGGTAATTAATCCTACTACACCTTCTTTGCCCAGCTTAATGCCTTCATATAATTCCTGAGCCACAGACATGGTTTTCCGTGTAGTAAAGCCAAGTTTGCGCGAAGCTTCCTGCTGTAAACTGCTGGTGGTGAAAGGAGGAGCGGGATTCCTTTTTCGCTCTCTTTTTTTTGTGTCATCTACATAAAATTCTTGTGTTTTTAAGCCGGCCAGAACCTCCTCCACTTCTTCTTTACTGGCAGGAACATGTTTCTTACCTTTTTTGCCATAATATTTAGCCGAAAAAATGGCTCCATCTGCCTGCAAGTGTGCTAGCAGCGTCCAGTATTCTTCCGGCACAAAATTTGCGATTTCTTCTTCACGCTCCACAATTAAGCGCAAAGCTACAGATTGCACACGACCGGCAGAAAGGCCTTTTTTAACTTTTTTCCAAAGTAAAGGGGAAATTTTATAACCTACCAGGCGATCTAACACACGGCGTGCCTGCTGAGCATCTACTTTATCCTGATCAATTACACGAGGGTTTTTAAAAGCTTCTTTTACTGCATTTTTTGTAATCTCATTAAATTCAACGCGGCAGGGTGTATCAGCATCAATGCCTAGTGCCCGGGATAAATGCCAGCAGATTGCTTCACCTTCACGGTCCGGGTCTGCTGCTAAAAAAATCTTCTTTGCTTTTTTACCGGCATTTTTTAATTCTCTTAAAATACTTCCCTTCCCTCGGATAGTAATATATTTAGGTGTAAAATTATTTTCGATATCAATCCCAATCTGACTTTTAGGCAAATCAATAACATGGCCTAATGAAGCCGCTACCTGATATCTTGAACCTAAATACTTTTTAATTGTTTTTGCTTTGGTTGGTGATTCAACAATCACCAAATAGTCTGACATATGGCACCCCCAAAAAACTCTTGCTTTTAATTTACTGCAAAAATTATTCTTGAACTCGCAAATAATAATTCCCCGGCATTTTTTTAATCATACCGGCCAATTCCAGCTCCAACAGCAAGCCATTAAGTTCAGCTGCCGGTAGGCCCAATAAGACTATAAGTTGATCAAAATGAACAGGCTCATATTCTAAGGCGGCCAGTACTGCTTCTTGCTTGGGAGTCAGATCAACGGCAGTTGCTGCCTCTTCACTAACATTTTTCCCCAAGGCAAATAAAATATCTGCTGCCGTCTCACAAACAGCCGCACCTTCTTTAAGCAGGCGATGGCACCCGCGGCTTAAAGGACTATGGATACTGCCCGGCACTGCAAAAATTTCCCTTCCCTGCTCAAGTGCGCAATCTGCAGTAATTAATGCTCCACTTTTTTCTGCAGCTTCTACCACCAGTACACCATGGGAAAGACCACTAATGATACGATTGCGCATGGGAAAGTGAGCCGGCTTAGGCTGAGTCCCTGGCGGAAATTCGGTAAGTACTACTCCGTTTTTTATAATCTCCTCCATTAAATTCCGGTTTTCCGGAGGGTAACAGACATCTAAACCGCTTCCTAGCACCGCCGCAGTCTTTCCCAAAGCTTTTAGGGCACCGCGGTGAGCACAGCTATCTATTCCTCGTGCCATACCACTTACAATCACAACACCCTGCCGCGCCAAATCAGCTGCTAACTTTTCCGCCACGGAGCGTCCATAAGCAGTAGTTTTACGTGAACCAACAACGGCAATTGTAAATTGTGACAGTAGCTGTAAATCACCACGGAAATAGATGACCGCAGGTGGATCATATATTTCCTTTAATAATGCAGGATAGTTCTGATCATTCAGTACAATAAAATTAATGCCAAGATCCCGACAGTGTTGCCATACCTGCTGTGGATCAATTTGCTCCCGTTCACGCAAAAATGCTGCCAAGACTTTCGGCGGCAGGCCTAATTCACTCAACTGCTTTTCACTTGCATAGTAAGCATTTTTGGCATCGCCAAAAGTTTCGATTAAATGTCTGATACGGCGAGCCCCTAAAGTTGAGATACGATTTAAAGCCAACCAAAATGGTAAATCGCTCATTATTTTACCCCTCTCGGCGCTCTGCCTTATATTCTACAGATCAATAATGATTCCTGCATCTTTCCATTTTACACCATAAAATGACTATACCACAAACCATCTATGCGAACAAGCGTTCCAAAGAGAAATTTGCATAAATTTTCAGTATTTTTATCCTAAGCAACGCAGATTTCACGATTTATTAATTATTTTACCAGTATTACTGCCAATATTACTATTGACCATTTTTCTTTCCTAAGATAGGGTAATAATTGCAGCAAGTTTTGAGGTGAATTAGGTATGCTTACTAAATTTTTTTCCACCATCTTAATCTTTCTACTTTTTCTCAGTGCTTGCCAATCTCCGGCACAGCCTGTGGACAAGCAGTCTGCAGAAAAAGTGCAAGAGATTCCCGCTGAAGGAAATGATGCGCCTGATAATGAGAAAGAAAATACGGACTGGCAGGCTTACCGGCCCAATGAGCTGGGTGAAGTGATGATTTTAATGTATCATGAAATTGGCAGTAAGGAAGGAACATGGTCACGACAGGTTGACAATTTTCGTGCTGATTTGGAACGCCTTTATCAAGAAAATTACAGGCCAGTTAATTTAAATGACTATATCTCAGGTAATATCAATCTTCCCGCCGGCACAACTCCCTTTGTTCTGACTTTTGATGACGGAACAAGCGGGCATCTGCGTTTTATAGAACAGGATGATAGTCAATACATACTTGATCCCGACTGTGCAGTAGCAATCATTTTAGAAATGAGCAAAAAATACCCCGATTTCACTCCGGCCGGAACTTTTTTTATTTACTATCCCGTGCCATTTAGACAAAGTAAATGGATTGCAGAAAAACTGGCATTGCTCCAAAAATGGGGCTTCGAAATAGGTAACCATGCTTATAATCACGAAAATTTAGCCAAACTTTCAAGCTCCGAAGTGGTGGAAGCACTGGCGAAAAATGTACGCGCCACGCAAGATTATTTACCTGGCTATCAAGTAAAAAGTTTAGCCCTGCCTTACGGCGCCAGAGCAAAGGAAGAAGCAATTTTAAGATCGGGCAAATGGGAAGAAACAAGCTACCAACATAACGCAATCCTGCTGGTAGGCGCCAACCCGGCACCCTCCCCTTTTGCTCAGAATTTTGATCCTTACCGCCTACCCCGTGTACGTGCCGATGGCACAGAATTACCGCGCTGGCTTGACTATTTTCAAAAGTATCCGGAAAAACGCTATATCAGCGATGGAGACAATGATTTTATAACTGTGCCTAGGACTTTAGAGGAAAAAATTAATAAAAATAAAATTAATGGTAAAAAATTACGCCTGTATTAGAAAAGATGCTCACATCATTTCACAAAGTAAGCTAATTTTGTCTAGGATAAGAACAAAAAAGCTGCTTACAATATAATTAAGCAAATAAAACTTGGAGGTGAAATGATGGCAAGGCGTAGAAAACGCCTAATTCCGGAAGTGGAACAGGCGTTAGAAAAATTCAAATTGGAAATTGCCACTGAACTAGGACTGGCCGACGGTAGCGCAAATTCCTGGGAAACTAATCTGGAAAAATATAAGCATGAAATTGCCAGTGAACTAGGAATTGATACATATATCCGGCAAAATGGTTGGCAAAGAGTTCCTTCTGCCGTCTGCGGCTCCATAGGTGGTAGAATTGGCGGCAGAATTGGCGGCAACATGGTAAAAAGAATGATAGAGCTGGCAGAAAAAGAATTGGCTGGTAAATACAATTAGCTCATTTTAGCAATTACAGCTTCCGCCATCTCCATCCCTTTAGCAGAGCCGCCCAAATCATAAGTTACTGACTTGCCTTCTTTTATAACTGCAGCCAATGCTTTTTCAATATTATCTGCAGCATCCTCTTCACCCAAGTAACGTAACATTATTACTGAGGATAGAATTAAAGCGGTAGGATTTGCTTTATCTAACCCGGCATATTTCGGCGCACTGCCGTGAACAGCTTCAAAGATGGCACAGTTTTCACCTATATTGGCACTTGGCGCCACTCCTAATCCACCCACCAAACCGGCACAGAGATCAGAAATAATATCGCCATAAAGATTAGGTGCAACTAAAACATCATAGTTTTCAGGTTTCTGCACCAACTGCATACACATATTATCAACAATTCGTTCTTCAAATTCCAAATCAGGATAATCAGCGGCCACTTTACGTGCTACTTCCAAAAAAAGTCCATCTGTGCATTTCATAATATTTGCTTTATGAACCGCCGTAACTTTATGGCGGTTGTTCTTTTTTGCGTACTCAAAAGCAAAGCGGCAAATTCTTTCACTGCCTTTGCGAGTGATGATTTTAATACTTTCTGCCGCATCTTCGCCCACCATATGCTCCACACCTGCATATAAATCTTCTGTATTTTCCCTGATTACAACTAAATCAATGTTTTCGTAACGGGAGCGTATGCCGGCATAGCTGCGAGCCGGGCGAATATTTGCATATAAATCAAATTCTTTACGTAAGGCAACATTTATGCTGCGAAAACCGGTTCCAATTGGTGTGGTAAGTGGCCCTTTAAGTGCAACTTTATTTTTTCTAATTGACTCTAATAAAGTTTCAGGCAGCGGTGTTCCATAACTTTCAACTGCACTCTCTCCCGCTAACTGTTCATCCCATTCTATGGGAACTCCGGTTGCCGCAATAACTTTTTTTACTGCTGCCGTAATATCCGGCCCAATACCATCGCCGGGAATTAAAGTAATTTTATACATTATGCGTCCTCCCTCTTGCTTTAGCTTGTCTGCATTGACTTCTATTATAACAATGACCGGATAAACTGTAAATGGTCTGCTTAAAGGGCTTTATGGCATGCCGCTTTATGATTATCAGCGACCTTTATAAATGGAGGCGGAACCCGTCTACAACGCTGATCTGCCGCCAAACAGCGGGGATGAAAACGACAACCGGATGGCGGTGACAGCAAATCCACCGCTTCCCCCCTTATTTCAATTACCTTTCTTTGTTCCGGATCCGGTATGGGATGTGCCTCTAAAAGTAATTTTGTGTAGAAATGAGCAGGCCGAGAAAAAACTGCTTCCACATCTCCCAGCTCCACTATTTTACCCGCATACATTACCGCAACCCGCCGGCAAATCTGTCTTACTACCGCCAAATCATGAGAAATAAAAATGTAAGCTAAATTGTGCTTAAACTTTAAATCCCGTAATAAACTAAGAAGACGCATTCCAGTTGTAACATCCAAAGAAGAAACGGGCTCATCGAGAATTAATAAACGAGGATTTAAGATTAGTGTCCTAGCCAGTGCTACACGCTGCCGCTGACCACCGCTTAACTGGTGTGGGAAACGTGATATTAATTCCGGATCAATGCCAACCGTTTGCAGCACTTCCCTAACTTTGCGGCGCCTTTCTTCCTTATTTCCGTTTCTATTAATTATTAATCCCTCTTCTACCAAAGACCCGACCTTCATACGCGGATTTAAAGCCGCAAAACTATCCTGAAAAACCAACTGTATTTCCTTGTGCAGCTGACCGTTAATAACATGACCACGGTAAAGAATACGGCCTCTCTGCGGTTTTAATAATCCTGCAATACATCTGCCCAGTGTACTCTTGCCTGAACCTGATTCACCCACCAACCCTAATGAATCTTTATCAACCAACGCAAAAGATACACCGTCGACTGCAGTTACCTGCCCATAAGCATAAACTATATTTTTAACTTCCAGTAAATTATTACTTTTCATCATCTAACTGCTCCTACTTTTAAAAAAGGGGGAAATGACAGCATACCCTTCTTTTTTCTGATATTGCTTTAATTTTGGGCTCCACCTGTAAGCAGATCTGCCGGCAATACCGACAGCGGCCGGCAAATAAACAAGCAGAACCATTAATAACTATTTCACTTTTTTCCGTTTTTAACTGCACGGCCCTGTCCAGGCGCGGCAGTGAATTTATTAGTAACTGTGTATAGGGATGCAGTGGTTTTTTAAATAACTCTAAAACCGGTGCTTCTTCCACGATTACCCCTTTGCACATTACCAGCACCCGGTCAGCTGTTTGGGCAATTACCCCCAGATCATGTGAAATTAATAAAAGGGCGGAATTTTCTCCTTTAGCATAACTAGTCAATAAATTGAGTATCTGAGCCTGGACAGTAACATCCAATGCTGTTGTGGGTTCATCAGCTATAAGCAATTTCGGTTTACAGCAAATGGCTGCAGCCAGCATTACCCGCTGCTTAAGGCCTCCGCTTAATTGATGCGGGTACTGTCTCGCTCTAACCGCAGCCGGTAATATACCCAAGGAAGTAAAAAGTTTTTCCGTTTCCTTCTTTGCCTCTTCTAGGGGCATTTTCTTATGGAATACTAAAGCTTCAGCCACAGTTTGGCCCACTGGATATAAAGGGTTTAGGCTGCTTGTCGGGTCCTGAAATACCATCCCCATCTCTACACCGCGCAATTCTTGCCAAGCGTCACGCTGTGCAAAATTCATTTTCCTATTTTGAAAATTTAGCTGGCCCTGTACAATTGCATCAACCGGGCACAAGCCCATTATTGCCAGCGCCGTCATACTTTTGCCGCTGCCTGATTCACCCACAATCCCCAGGATCTCTCCCGCACTTACGGAAAAGCTGCTGTTTTTTACCACCCACTTTATTTTGCCCACTTCGTTAAAACCAACTTGCAGATTTTTAACTTCCAGCACGCCAGTTCCTCCGTGCAGTTTGTGATAATCCCAAAGTCTGTCGCAATCCTTCGCCGGTGAGATGGAAACTAAAAACCGTGAGAAAGATGAAAAGGCCTGGAAAGAATGCATACCACCAGGCATAACGTAAATATAACTGTGCATCTCTTAACATATTCCCCCAGGTTGGTGTTGGCGGCTGCACACCTAAACCAAGATAGCTTAATCCGGCTTCTGTCATAACTGCCGCCGGAACACTAAAAGTTGCCGCCACTAGTACAGGGCCAATGGCATTGGGAAGTAAATGCTGCCATACAATGCGGGCATTTTTTGCTCCTAACAAACGGGCTGAGGCAACAAAATCACTTTGCCGCAAACGTAATACTTCGCTGCGTACCAGACGGGCAACACTGGGCCAGCCGGTACCGCCAATCACTAAAATTACCAGCCATAAAGCAGGCTCGAAAATTGCCACCAGAGTCAGTGCCAGCAGCATTGAAGGAAAAACCAATACTATATCTGCCACACGCATAATAATTACATCAACCAAACCGCCATAATAACTTGCCACAAGACCTAATAAAGTACCAACACCCAGGGAAAGAAAAGTTGACAGCAGTCCTACTGCCAGAGAGACACGTCCTCCGTACAACACACGGCTAAAAACATCCCTCCCCAGACGGTCAGTACCAAAAAAGTGCTCACTGCTGGGAGGCTGCAGCCATTTATCAGCATTGGTAGCAGCAGGATCATGTGTCGCCAGCACGGGTGCTAAAACTGCCAGCATTGTCAGCAGGGCAATTAAGGTCAAACCGATAAATAAAGTAAGATTACTCCGCATTAATTCTCCAGCCCCTTACCGCCTATCTTAATCTGGGATCGATCAAAAGATATAGTGCATCGGCAATAAAATTGGCTATCGCCACCAGTGATGCCGTGTACAAATTAACTGTCATAATCACCGGATAATCCCGTGCCATGGTAGATGTAACAATAAAACGGCCCAGTCCCGGCCAGGCAAAAACATATTCTGCCACCATGGCCCCTGTAAACAACATCGGCAGGGAAAGAGCAGCCACAGTAATAATAGGCATTGCTGCATTGGGCAGAACATGGCGGTACAAAATATCTTTTCCTTTTAATCCGCGCGCTATGGCTGACCTGACATAGTCCTGCTGCAGTACATCCAGAACGGCACTGCGCACATAGCGTACATAACGGGCAAAATTAGCAATTACCATAACAATTAAGGGCAGTAGCATATGCTTTAGTATGTCTAAAATACTACCATCACCCGGTGTTCGCATGCCAACAGCCGGCAAAAATGGGAAACGATAAGCAAAAAGCAATACTAAAACCATTGCCAACCAGAAATATGGCACAGAAATGCCGGCTAAAGAAAGGGTGCAAACAAATCGATCCAGCCAAGAGTTCTGTTGAGTTGCAATTTTTATACCGACAACAATGGCTAAAAAAAGCGCCAAGACAAAAGCGGTCAAAGTCAATAAAAGAGTTGACGGCAGACGCTCTCCCATTAACTCCAATACAGGCCTGTTATAAAGTAAAGATTCACCAAAATCCCCCCGAAAAACGCGGCTTAACCAGGCTAAATACTGTGAAATAAGGGGTTGGTCAAGCTGATGTAACTGTAGCCAGCGCTCTACCGCCGTAGGGTCAAGACGCAATTCTGGATTTGTCTGTAGGGGATGTCCCGGCGCAGCATGCATCAGCAAAAATGTCACCATAGAAACGCCAAATAAAACAATGACAGTTTGCATGAACCTCCGCCCCAGTTCTGGAATCAACTTACCTCCTCCTCATCTGCAAGCGTCCATTCGTGAACATTATAAAAAATGTTTTCCGGATGAGGGTTAAAGTTTTGCAGTTTTACTGTTGCGGCATGTATGGCCTCACGAACATACAGCCATATGGCAGGAACATCTTCAACAATCATGGCTTCAGCAGCCTGGTATATTTTTTCCCTCTCATTTTTATCCATTGTAGCCACGCCTTGTTCCAACAAATGGTCAACCTCACTATTGGCATAACCTAAACTGTTTCCCCGGCTTTGTGAATGCCAGTGGAAGGTGAGATCAGGATCGGCTTCTACCCCTCTACCCAAGATGGCTAAATCATAGTCTCCTTCATTTACTGCCGATAAAAAAGCTTCCCACTCTAAAAGATTAATCTGTATGTCAATACCCACTTTAGCTGCCTGCTCTTTTAATAAGAGGGCAACATTTTCCCGCACTGTATTGCCCACGTTATAGATTAAATCCAGTTTCAGTTTTTTGTAGCCTGCCTCAACTAATAAGCGTCGGGCAGCGGCTAGATCTACCTCGTCTACCGCTTGTGTTTCCTTGTAAGGAAAATGAAGCGGCAGTATGGGACCGTAAAGGGGTGTGCCATAGTTAAGTAATAAGTTTTTTACTATCTCCTGACGGTTTAGCAGCAAAGTAAAAGCTTTCCTAACCTTTTTATTAGACAAAGGCGAATCGGCTTTTCTTGTATTTAGTGCTAGATAATCATAAACAAGCCTTGGGTTGTGATAAATCTTGATATCAGGATTATTTTTTAGGTTTTTAATATCTTCTACTTTTACCGCCGTAGGAATAAGATCCAGCTTACCTGCCAGCAGCTCTATTAATTGGGCTTCCTGGTTGGGAATATAACGGTAGTAAATATTATTAATGGATGGCTTGCCCAAAAAATAATGAGGGTTGGCCCTGACATGTAGGTATTCATCATTCCACTCAACCAGTAAGTATGGTCCGGCACTCACCGGCAGCTGATGTGAATAAGTATGGGATTCCATTTGTGCCACTTCCACTCCCGATAAAATATGTGCTGGCACAGGTGCAAAAGTTAGCATTGTTAAAAAGGGAGCATAATTTTCTTTTAAACTGATTTTCAGTGTTTTTTCATCAATAACCTCAATACCAGAAATATCACCATCTGCATATGGTGAGGAATGCTCCAGTTTATAACCCTCAGCCCCGGTTATATAACGCAATGGTTGAAACAATGGACCCGTATAATCAGGATGGCAAATAACACGCATGGTAAATGCAACATCCTCAGCCGTTACAGGTTTACCGTCAGACCAGTAAGCATCTTCATGGAGGGAAAAAACATATGTAAGGTTATCCTCTAACAGCTGCCACGATGAAAAAAGCCGCGCTTGTGGCATTAGAGTTTTCGGATCAGTTACTAGAAGCTGTGGATGCAGTAGTGCAGCAACTTCAGCAGATGCCGCATCTCTTAAAAATAACGGGTTCATTGTTAACGGCCCTGTTAATGCTGCCACATGAAGCGACGACTCCTTTGCCGAATTATTATTTTGGCAGCCCGTGCAGATCAGAAGCATGAAGATGATTACAATCGTAATGATTTGGCGCATCCGTACCCTCCTTCCGAAACATAAGCTTGCCAGGTCTTACAAAAATAATATATGACTTGAAAAAGATAAAAAGAACAGAGGCCTGCTTTAATTCCAGCCTCTGTTCTTTTCAGTATTTACTTTTGGCAGTTGGGACAGTAGTGGGTGCCCCGTCCGGCTACGATTATACGTTCGATGGGATAACCGCACACTAAACAAGCTTTGCCACTTCTTCTGTAAACACGCAAAAGCTGCTGAAACCCTCCGTAAGCTCCGGTGGCGTCGCGATAATCACTCATGGTAGTTCCCCGACAGTTGATAGCCTCCTGTAAAACTTCACAAATTGCCCTATAGAGAGCCGCCATTTCCTTTTGCGTAAGAGAAGCCGCTGCCCTTTGTGGATGAATTTGAGCTCGAAATAAAGCTTCATCAACATAAATATTGCCAAGACCGGCTACAAACTCTTGATTTAACAACACAGCTTTAATAGTGGTTTTTTTCTTTGCCAGTTTTTCAGCCATATAGCCGGGGCAAAATTCCGGGCTAAAGGGTTCGGGTCCCAGGCAGGCCAAGCCTTTTATTTCGTACATACGCTTAATGGGCAGCCAATAAATAGTCCCGAATTTTCTAATATCATTAAAATATAAAACTGAATGATCGCTAAAAGTAAAAATTACATGAGTATGCTTGTCTATAGTAAGGGGTGTAAAAGAAAAGATTAATTTTCCTGTCATTCTTAAATGGATAACCAAAACGCTTTCGTTATCCAGAAAGATTTGTAAATATTTTCCCCTGCGTCCAATTTTTATTACCCTCCGTCCCGGCAGTTTTGCTGTAAACTTGCTGACAGTCGGCATTTTAATAGAACCGCTGTATCTTACATCAACCTTGGAAATCTTACGACCCGGCAGAACTTTTTCGAGGCCGCGTCGTATTGTTTCTACTTCCGGTAGTTCAGGCATGATGTCGCTCCATCTAACTATAATTGCTGCATTTCTGCCCAGTTTTTACCCACTTTAATATCAACTGTCAACGGCACTGCAAGTTGGATGGCATTCTCCATTTCTGACCGAATAATGGCTGCTACTTCCTCTAGTACATCCTCATCAACTTCAAAAATCAAATCATCATGTACTTGTAAAATCATCTGCGCTTTTTCCCCATAAGGGGATAATTTTTTTTCAACATTTAACATGGCTACTTTTATTATATCAGCGGCAGAACCTTGTATTGGCGTGTTGATAGCTGTCCGCTCTGCAAAACTGCGCAGATTAAAGTTGCGCGCATTGATATCCGGCAAATAACGACGCCGATTTAATATTGTTGTTACATAGCCTTTTTCTTTTGCTTCCGCTACTATTCTTTCCATATAATTACGCACGCCGGGTAAGCGCTGAAAATAACGCTCAATATAGGAACGCGCTTCTTGACGTGTAATCCCCAGCTGTTGCGAAAGGCCATAATCACTTATGCCGTAAATAATACCAAAATTCACCGCTTTCGCTCGCTCCCTTAATTCTCTAGTCACCTGGGCTGGAGAAACGCCAAACACTTCGGCAGCTGTGCGCAGATGAATATCTTCGTGCGCACGAAAAGAATTTATCAGGACCTGGTCTCCGGAAATATGCGCCATTACCCGCAATTCAATTTGCGAATAATCAGCCGATAATAGTACTTTATCAGCATCTCCGGGTACAAAAGCACGCCTTATACGCCGCCCTTCCTCCAAACGAATGGGGATATTTTGCAGATTTGGTTCTGCACTGCTCAAACGCCCTGTGGCTGTAACTGTTTGCTTAAAAGTAGTATGGATGCGTCCTGTCACCGGGTTTATTAATTCAGCTAAACCATTTAAATATGTGCTTAGCAGTTTAATTAAAGTGCGATACTGTAAAACTTTAGCCGCAATTTCGTGGTTTGAGGCCAATTCCTCCAAGACCTGGGCGCTAGTGGAATAACCAGTTTTAGTTTTTTTCAAAGGAGGCAAACCCAGCTTCTCAAAAAGTATATACGCCAATTGCTTAGGTGAATTCAAATTAAATTCTTCTCCTGCCAGCGCATAGATTTCTGCTTCCAAAACAGAAATGCGTTTTTCGAATTCTTCCTTTAATGCAGATAAAATCCTTTTATCCACAGCTACTCCCAGACGCTCCATTCTGGCCAGAACCCTGGCCAAAGGCAATTCCAGCTGATAATATAATTCCTTTAGACCAAAATTCTCTAGCTTCTCGACCAATACTAGATGCAAATCAAAAAGTGCCCGCACAGCAGCACAAGCATAATTATTTTCAGCAGTTAGATCCTTTTCTTTTTTCCCGGGCAATTCCGGCAGACGGCGCTGTAAATAATTTTGAGCCAATTTTTGCGGCGGATAGCCATTTTCTAACGGATCCAAAAGATAAGCTGCCAAAGTTGCATCAAATAAAAGATTTGTTGGCTCCTTCCCCGTGAAAGTCCAACAGATATTAATCCAGCTTTTACTATCATAGCTAAGGAGATTTAAAGGTAGATCAATTAGTTTTTGTAATGCAGCACCACGTTCTTCATCAGTTGTTAGCGGCAGGGAAAAAGTTTCCGCACCCGTTGAGATTGCAAGGCCGTATATTGAATCCTGCCAAGAGGATTCGGCAGGCAAAGGGAAAACGGCAACGGAACTATTTTCTTTTTGAGAAGCAAGTATGGCTGAAAATTCAGCTAAAGTAATCTTACGATAACCTTCGCCGTCAGTCTGTTTCGCCGGAGCTTGGTCGGTTGGAAGTTTTTCCAATAATGATTTAAACTCCAGTTGGGTAAATATTTTTTTTAATAACTTTAATTGTGGCTCTTTACGTTTAAAATGATGTCTATCAAAATTTATCGGTACGTCAGTAATTATAGTCGCCAGCTTTCTGCTTAAGAAAGCCTGCTCTTGATGCTCTTCCAGCCTTTCTCGCATTTTTCCTTTCAGCTGATCCAAATTATCATATATTCCCTCTAAAGACCCAAATTGATGCAGCAACTTTTGGGCCGTTTTCTCACCAATTCCGGGCACACCGGGGATATTATCGGATGTGTCCCCTTTTAAGGCTTTAAAATCTATAAACTGACCTGCTGTCAGACCATACTTTTCCCTGAGCTTTTTTTCATCATAGCGCTCAACCTGCGTAATGCCACGGCGGGTAAAAATTACTTCCGCAGGTAAACCTACCAATTGAAATACATCAGCATCACCGCTCACAATTACCGCCCGCAATTGTTCGGTCTGCGCTTTTGCAGCTAAAGTACCAATTAAATCATCTGCTTCATATCCTTCCGCTTCAACCACCGGGATTTGCAAAGCATCTAAAACTTCACGCACCAGCGGCAGCTGTTCTGCCAACTCTTGCGGCGTTTTTTCCCGCCTTGCCTTATACTCACGATAATAGTCATGACGAAAAGTTTTTTTGCTCTTATCAAAAGCTACCGCCACATAGTCCGGCTGCTCATCTGTCAGTAATCTAATTAACATGGTGGTGAAACCATAAACTGCATTTGTATATAAGCCCTGCTTAGTCTGCAATAAAGGAAGGGCAAAAAAAGCACGATAAACTAAACTACTGCCGTCTAAGATGAGAAACTTTTCTTTCTTTTTTTTCATAATCCTACCTTCCTTCTTTGCTTGTAGCCTCGCCAGAGGAAAAAAACACCCGTTACTAGAAAAATAATATTAAAAAAGACACGCAATGTTTGATACTTGCCGGGCATAAACGGTTCTGTCCTTCTTAATCGGTTCTTTAATTCATTTGCGGCAATAGTTTCTTGATTTCTCCTCACATCTTCTGTTATGTTTTGTCCAGTTACCTTATTTGTGCCATAATCATTTTCCTGGTATTCCATGACTAATGAATTTTCCTGTCCGGACAGAGGAGTAACATGAAAGATATTCTGCCAATAAATATTACCAACCAGCACCATGATAAAAACGGCCGCCGCTGCTACAAATTGCTTCAAGCCGGGGGCAAAATGCTTTTTCTTCTCTTTTTGTAAAACCGAAATAACAGCAGGCCGGATAGATACAGGAGGTTCCAAATCAGCATCGGCTTGCTGCAGCCACTGTATAGCAGCACGTGTTTCCTTTACTTCTTTCCGACATGCTTGACAATCTTCCAAATGTGCCTCAAAAGCTTCCTTTTTTTTAGCACTGAGTAAATTGTCAAGATACTCACTTATCAAGCTTCTGCACTCAAAACATGTCATAGTTCATGCCCCCTTTCTTCTTTAGATACTTAATTTCGGTATTTTGTTCCTCTTTTTGCAAATATAATTGGCGCAGACGAGAACGCGCCCTATTTAAGCGTGATTTAAGTGTTCCCATATTTATTTGCAATGCCGCAGCAATTTCCTCATAGCTGAAACCCTGTAAATCACGCATAATAATTACTGCCCGCTGTGCAGGGGGAAGTTTAATCAGCAGCTCCTGAATTTCTGCTTGTTCTTCCCTGCGTATTGCCTCTATTAAAGGATCAGTTGCCGCAGCAGGGAATTCACGCTGCATTTCTCCTTCTTCAGTAGTTATTGGCTTATCCAAAGAAATGTGCCCGGCGCGTTTTTTTTGTTTTCGCTGCTCATCTAAGCAGGTATTGGTTACTATTCGAAACAGCCAAGTAGAAAAACTTGATTGCTTTCTAAAAGAAGACAATGCCCGGAAAGCCTTTAAAAAAGACTCCTGTGTCAAATCTGCCGCATCTTCATGGTTTCCGGACATACGATAGCAAAGTGCGTACACTTTTTTTTCATAACGTTGCATAAGTTTATCGTAGGCTTGCAAGTCTCCAGCCTGGCAATGGTTAATAAGTATTTCTTCGTTATCGGACAAAATGCTCACCTACTTCCTTAACAATCTATATCTGCTAAAATAATGCCTTCTCAATTATAACATTATCATTTCCTCTCTGCATCTATTAGTATAAAGCAGTAATTTCCTCGGCAAAAAAATATCACTATCCGCTACATATTAGAAAAACTTGGCATTTGCCAAGTTTTAAAGCTTTTTCTTTTCTGTCTGCAGCATTTTTATTGCTTGTACAATATTATTTTGAGCAAAAATTGCCGTTCCTGCCACAAGTACAGTTGCACCGGCCTCTATTACCAGTGGCGCCGTGTCTTTGTTAATTCCGCCATCCACCTGGATTTCAATTTGGCGATCCCCCACCATCTTTTTTAACTGCTGCAGCTTTTTTAGAGTAGAAGGAATAAATTTTTGCCCCCCAAAACCGGGATTAACGCTCATAATCAAGACTAGATCGAGATCATCCAGCAAGTATTCCAGGCAGGAAAGGGGAGTTGCCGGATTTAAAGCAACTCCGGCTTTAAGGCCTAATTTATGAATCATTTGCACTACACGGTGTAAATGCGTACATGCTTCGGCTGAAACAGTAAGTAAGTCAGCTCCGGCGGAAGCAAACATTTCCAAATAGCGATCCGGATTTTCAATCATCAGGTGAACATCAAAAAAAAGTCGACTTTTTTTACGCAGTGACTGCACTATCTGCGGCCCCATTGTCAGATTAGGAACAAAATGGCCATCCATGACATCAAAATGCAGCCAGTCTGCACCTGCCTCCTCCACTTTCTTTACCTCTTCTGCCAAACATGAAAAATCAGCGGCCAACAAAGAAGGGGCAATTTTGACCATCCTAGAAACTCCTTTCCTGCTCCCTTATTTCGTTTAAAAAAAACAAATAATGTTCATAACGCGACCGGGCTATAATTCCCGCCTCCACAGCGGCTTTAACTGCACAATCCGGTTCTTCAGCATGCATACAACTTAAAAACCGGCATTTAGCTTTTACTTTAACAAATTCAGGGAAAAAATTATCCAATTCATCACTTTTAATACCAGTTAACTTTAACTGGCTGAAGCCAGGTGAGTCTGCCACAAATCCACCGTCGGGTAAAGGAATTAGCTCTACATGCCGGGTGGTATGGCGACCACGCTTACTTTTAGTAGATACTCGCCCTGTTTTTAACTTTAGGCCCAACTGAAGGCTATTTAATAAAGAAGATTTACCAGCACCTGACTGCCCGGCAAATACTGAAAGATAACCGGCCAATTCCTTTTTCAACTGCTCAATACCTTTCTTATATTTAGCACTGGTAAATAGCACTGTACAACCGGCAGTTTCTACATAAATATCTTGGAGGTAAGATAGATCCGCATGAAGCAAATCGGTCTTATTTATACAGATAACAGCACGTAATTGTTGATTAGCAGCCAGCACCAACAAGCGGTCTAAAAGCTGCAAAGAAAGCGGGGGTTCTTGCGGAGCACAAACAATAACCACTTGATTTATATTGGCTATTGGGGGACGTATCATTAAAGACCGGCGCGGTTCAATCTCTTCCAGCACGCCTTCCCGGTCAGTGAGGCGAGTAAAACGAACATAATCGCCCACATAAATACCGGTGTCACTCTTTTTAAAACGACCACGAGCCCGACAGCGGTATTCTTTCTCCTCTGCCGTTCTTACATCAAAAAATCCTCCTACCGCTCGAACGATAATACCCCGCAGCATAAACCATTCCTTTCCTTTAGGGAAAATTTTTGACCTCAACTTTGTCCTGCCATCTTACTTCCACTGTACCACTGCCCCAGCCGGTAGTGATAATTGGCTGACCATCGCTGGTATATTTTTCGATTCTAGGAGAATTACCGCTTTCATCGTGGATGATGACAGTAATCTCTTCACCTTCCGGTATGTCGTCAGTCTTTATAGTAATTTTATGTTCCTCCAATTCCGGCTGTTCCGGCCCCTTACTGACGACAAGATCCACAAAATCACCGGCTTGCACCGATTCTCCCGGCTCAGGAAATTGGTCACAAATAAGGCCTGCACCATAATCATCATTATACTGTTCACTTACATGGCGCAGCTTTAATCCAAAAAACTGCAGCCAATTTTGAGCATCCTCAAGGGTACGTCCTCTTAAGTCCTGCAGTTTAAAAGGTTGGCCTCCTTTGCTTACCCGCAGGGTAACAGTAGAGCCCTTTTGAATTTTATATCCGGCGCCGGGATCTTGCGCTATTACTGTCTGCGGTGGCTCTTCACTATGTACTTCCACAATTACAACCTCGAAGCCTTTATTGTTCAGAATAAGGGTTGCCTCCCGCTGCATTTTACCCACCACATTATCAACCTCGATCAATTCCGGACCGGTACTGACAGTTAAGTCTATAACTCTATTCTTTTTCACGATACGGCCCGCTGCCGGTTCTTGTTTTATTACGCGGCCGGCAGGGACAGTATCACTGGGAATTTGAGCGGCTAAATTAGCCTCCAGCCCTGCTTCTTTTAATATATCTGTAGCATCCTGCAGCGTCTCTCCCTCCACAGAAGGGACTTCTACCTCAGGAACAATAAATGTTTTAAGTATAAAATTAACGGATAGGATTAATATCAAAATAAGGAACAGACTGCCAGCGATTAGAGTTATTTTTTTACGGTTAATTTTTTTCTGCTTTTTCTCGTCTCTTTGAGCTGATATCTCACCTTTAACGGGAACAGGATCTATAGTCCTGCGCTCTTCGCGCCCCTGCAGCCAAGCAGACAACTCCTCCGCCATTTCTTTGGCTGATTGGTAACGTTTCTCCGGCTCCTTCTCTACCGCTCTTTTTATGATTTTGTTTAAGGTGTCAGGTATGTCCGGATCAATATTTTGAGCATCTGGGAAAGGTTCCTGTAGATGTTTTACAGCAATAGAAACCGGCGAATCTCCGCTAAAAGGCACTTCACCAGTCAGCATCTCATACAGTACAATACCCAAAGAATAAATATCGGATTTTTCTCCCGTTGCCCCGCCCCGTGCCTGTTCAGGTGAAAAATAATGTACGGAGCCTAAAATTGCACCACTATAAGTAACGGTTGACGCCGTTACAGCCTGCGCAATACCGAAATCTGTTACTTTAACACGGCCGTCATCACTGATTAAAATATTATGAGGTTTCACATCGCGATGGATAATGCCATGTTTATGCGCATTATTTAACGCCAATGCAATCTGCATAGCATATTCTGCCGCTGTTCTGTAAGGAAGGCGCCCTTGGCTCTCAATTAATTCCTTCAATGACTGCCCGGGTATGTATTCCATGACAATATAGTGAATTCCATTCTCAAAGCCCACATCATAAATACTGACAATATTGGCATGGGACAAACTAGCGGCAGCCTGAGCTTCACGCCGGAAGCGACGAACAAAGTCTTGGTCACTGACATATTCTGGACGTAGGACTTTAATAGTAACATGGCGATTTAGTAAGTTGTCCATTCCCTTATAAACAAAAGCGGTACCGCCGTCACCAATCTTTTCCACAATCTGATAGCGATTGCTCAGTATCTTTCCTATCATCTCTTCACCTCAAATCTGGCGACAAGAGCTAAAAATCATAAACCAAAACCACGGTAATATTATCACAACCGCCCCTGTCATTTGCTGCAGCTACAAGCTCCTGCAAAATTATTGTCGGTTCTTTTCTCTGTTCAACAATACTTTTTATTTCCTCATCACTCAACATGCCGTATAAACCATCACTGCAAAGTAAAATAAGATCATCCTGCATTAAATTTAAAGGGAATAAGTCAAAAGTTGCTGTTTCATCTGTACCCAGCGCCCGTATTAAAACATTGCGCTGTGGATGATCATCCCGTTCTTCTTCAGTGATTTGACCGGTCTTCACCAGTTGTGAAGCCAGAGTATGATCTTCGGTAATATGGACCATCTCTCCATTTCGCAGCAAATATGCACGGCTGTCGCCAATATGGGCTAACCAGCACTGACCCGCAAGCGCTATCAGTAGGGTCAGAGTTGTCCCCATACCGGCATATCCTTTATTTTGCCGGCTGGCACGAAGAACAGTTTCATTAGCATTGGCTAACATAGCTTCCAATAATGGGGTTAAATCTTGCTTGGCCGCAGCTGCTGACAATAGCGCAGCCCTTTTTTGAGCCAAATAGTTTTGCACGGCTGTTAAAGCCATTGAGCTGGCCACCTCTCCGGCAGCATGTCCCCCCATGCCGTCGGCCACAGCAAAGACGGCCAGCTTGTCATCCCCGTCAATTAAATAACTATCTTCGTTATTGGGCCGGACTTTTCCTCGATGAGTAATTCCTACAGCCCGCAACCTATTCACCCCTCATTCTATCCCTGCAGATATTCCTCAGCTGACCACAGGCCGCTGCTATGTCGGCACCCATTTTTCTGCGAATAGTAGCGTTAATACCATAGCTTTTTAAAACATGGCAAAAAGCTACTACTTTTTCTTTCGGGCTAGGCTGCCACTGCAGACCCGGCACAGCGTTAAAAGGAATTAAATTAACGTGGCATATTCTGCCGGAGAGTTTCTGTGCTAATTCATGTGCATGCCTTATTTCGTCATTGATTCCGGCTAGCAATATATATTCATAAGTAACTCTACGGCCGGTTTTTGTAACATATTGGTCACAAGCCGGCAGTAATTTCTCCAAGGGATATTTTTTATTTATGGGCATTAAGCGGCTGCGGATTTTATTATTGGGAGCGTGTAATGAAACCGCCAAATTTAAAGGCCAGCCCTTTTCCGCCAAGGCTAGAATTTTGGGAACAAGGCCGCAGGTGGAAAGTGTAATATGCCGCAAACTCATAGCCAATCTTTGCGGATCTTTTACTGCCTCTAAAAAGGCAATAGTGGCGTCCCAGTTATCAAGTGGCTCACCCGTTCCCATTAAAACCATATTTTTAAGTTTTCTTCCTCTGCGCTGTAAAAGATTACGAACATATAAAACTTGCGCCATTATTTCAGCAGCGGTTAAATTGCGAATAAAACCCGGCTGACCGGAGGCACAAAAAGCACAACCCATGCGACAGCCCACTTGTGTAGATATGCAGGCGCTTTCTCCAATATCATAAGGTAAAATAACAGTCTCTACCGTCTGTCCGTCGGCAAGGGCAAAAAGTATTTTTTCAGTACCATCTACCGATTTCTGTTTAGCCAGCACTTCCAAAAAACCAATCTCAGCCTGCTGCTCCAGTTTCTGCCTTAAGGACATCGGCAGGTTTGACATCTGGGCAAAACTTACCGCGCCTTTATGCCAGAGCCAATCCAGAATTTGCGTGGCCCGATAGGCAGGCTCGCCCAATCTTTCCACCAATGCTGCAACTTCAGCAGGAGTTAAAGCCAGCAGATTTATTTTCACGCTTACACGTCCTTATCGGGCAAACTAATCTGAAAAATATGTATTCTCGTTTTGCTAGCGCAAGTATATCAAAACAGGCTTAAAAAATCAATAAAGTCCGATGCTAAACGCAGCTTAATGCTTTCAGGAATGTTTTTTTTGCAGTTTAGCGATAAAAAAGCCGTCAACATGGTGTAAATGCGGGAAGAGCTGGATACCATTCTTTCCCACTGTACCAGACAATTGCGTTGGCAGAGCTGAAGCAAAGTCCATAGCTGCAAATTCAGGATGTGCTGCTAAAAATTTTTCCACCTGTAAGTCAGTTTCTTCCGGCTCATTGGTGCATGTACTATAAACAAGCGTCCCTCCCGGCTTAAGGGCAATGGCGGCTGCATTAATTATCTGTCTCTGCATTTGAGCAAGCGTTTCAATATCATTTTCCTGCCGACGCCATTTTATATCCGGCTTGCGTCTGATAACCCCCAAGCCCGAACAAGGTACATCCAGTAAAACATAATCGAATTCTTCTTGATTATGCCGACAAAATTCAGTTATATCAGCACATTTTGTTTCAATAATCTCTATCCCCAGTCTTTGAGCGGCTGCTTCAACCAATGCCAGGCGATGTTCATAAAGATCAAGTGCAATAATCTGACCTTTATTTTTCATTAGCTGAGCAAGATGGGTTGTTTTACCTCCTGGAGCACTACATCCATCTAATACTTTTGCTCCTGGCTTAGGTTGCAAAATATGCGACGTCAGCATGGCACTTTCACCCTGGATCTGAAACAAGCCGTCACGATAAGCAGGAAGAGCCGTAAGTTTTCCTCCCTTTTCCACCAGGAGCCCATCAGGCACAATGGAGCTTGGCGTAACGGTTATTTTCTCTTTTTTTAATCTGTCTATAAGCTGTGTCCGCCCTATACGCAAAGTATTGACTCGAACCGAAGTGGGAGGAATTACATTATTTGCCGCCAGTAATTTTTCTGTTTCCGTTCTTCCCAACCGCTTCAGCCAGCGTTTCACCAACCAGGCAGGATGCGAATAACGGAGTACTAAATAGTCAAGAAGGTTTCTTTGAGGATCAGGCCAAGCTATGCTATCCTTTTTCCGAATGGCACCACGCATCACTCCGTTAACAAAGGGTGCTAAAGCCCTTTTCTTTCCCCTTTTTATTAGTTCAACCGTTGAGTAAACAATGGCTGGCGCCGGGATGCGATCCAAATAAAAAAGCTGGTAAAAACCAATGCGTAAAGCATGCAAAACAGGCCGATCCAGCTTTTCAGCCGGCCGACCTGTTATTTGTTCAATAAGCCAGTCTAAAGTTAGTTGATAGGTAATAACACCATAGGTAATTTCAGTGGCTAGTTTCCTATCCCGAAAATCCATCTTATAAGTAGAAAGCACTTCTGTTAAAGCTAAATTAGCGTATGCGCCCTCTTCTGCTATTTTTTTCAGTGCATATAAGCTAGCTTCCCGAGCATTTATCTTTTTCTTTTTGGTCATCTTATCTTCTCCGGTCACGTAAAATTAGCAAACGTATCAGCTGTGTGATGGATACTGCAGCAGCGGCCAAATATGTGAGTGCCGCAGCATTTAATACTTCCTTGGTAGGCTGTATTTCGTTAGATGCCAAATAACCGCTTTCAGACAGCAGTGCAATTGCCCGGCTGGAAGCATTAAATTCTACCGGTAATGTTACCAGTTGAAATAGCACAGCGAATGTAAAGAGAAAAATACCTACCGTCATTAGTCCCTGCAGCGAGCCGAAAAATAGGCCCATGAAAAAAAGCGGAAAGGCCAGCTGCGAACCGATGTGGGCGATAGGAAAAATGTTATTTCGGAATGCCAAAGGAATATAACCCTCAGCATGCTGAAGGGCATGACCTGTTTCGTGGGCTGCTATGCCTAAGGCAGCCAGGGAAGAACCCTGGTAAACGCCGGGCGAAAGGCGAATAACACGGCTTTTCGGATCAAAATGATCTGTAAGATAGCCAGGTGTCTGCTGTACAGGAATATCATACAAACCTGCCTCGTCCAGCAAGCGTCTTGCTACCTGTGCACCTGTCATTCCGGAGCGGGCATAAACACGAGCATAACGGTGGTATGTTGACTGTACACGGCTTTGTGCCCACACTGTAAGCAACAATGCCGGCAAGACTATAATCCAAGTTGTGTCATAATAAAACCACATATTTTTCCCTCCCCCAAATTATTTTTACTACTAGACAGCTTCGGCAACAAAAAATAAAATGGCTTTCTCCACATCTGTCAGATTTACCAGTGTATTAAAACAAGGCCCATTGGGTTTAGTATTCGGCACACCCAAAACAGGTAGCGGAATGCAGTCAAGAATACCGCTGGTTAGATCTCTTTCACATGCTACTGCCACAATAGCTTGTGGTTTGAGTTTTTTCACTGCATCCCTTGCTATTGTGCCTCCGGTGGCAATTTTAACATGAACACCATAATAATCACAAAGATCTAGAATCCCGCCCACAGGGCAATTTCCACAACGTACGCAATTTTCAGTACGAATAGTAATGCGCTTTGTACATTCTGCTGTTTGCAAACAGTGCGGTAAGAGTACCAGCAGTTTTTCAGGTTTTATCTTACTACGCTGCGCCCTTACCAATTGATTATTGACTTCAACAAAAGAGCATTGAATTCTGTCCTGTGCAATTTTTAATAATTTACCCAACCAGATTACAATGGGATAAAGTAGGGAAAAAGTATAGTTCATCGGTTTATGCAAAATAGCAAGATCTTTTTCTGCTAACAAGGAAAAAATAATTCCTAAAAAGCCTATCACCACAATTGTTAATCCTGCCAATATAAGCATTACAATCACAAAAAGAAGATAGCGTAGGGCTCCGGTATCCTGCCGAAAAAAAGACAGCCAAATATAGACAAGCATTCCTGATAAAAAAAGCATGGTACCGGCCAATAAGCCAAGATAAAGACGCTTTCTAATCATTGCCACACATCTCCTTAACTAGATTAATTTAACCAAGCACCGTACCTAATGAGATGTGATGGCCGCGCAAGAAAGCAGCTGCAGACATGATCTTTTTCCCCTGCGGCTGCAATTTTGTAATTAAGTATGCTCCATCGCCGGTAGCAACCACTAAACCTGCAGAGCTTTTTGCCAAAACAGAGCCACATGGTCGGCCTTGGCCTTCACTTGGCTGGCCTTCCCAGACTTTTAACCGTATACCGTTTAATTCAGTATACGCACCAGGCCAAGGATTCATACCCCGTACCTGATTATGAATCGATTCAGTTGAGTTGCACCAATTAATTCTCTCATCTTCACTCTTTAACGGTTCGGCATAAGTTGCCAAACATTCTTTTTGCTTTTGATATCGTGCTGTACCTTCATTTATCTGTTTTATGGCCTTCACAATTAAGTCTGCCCCCAGTTCCGCCAGTTTATCGTGTAAAGTCCCGGCCGTATCATTACTGTGAATGGGAATAGCTTGACACAAAACGATATCGCCTGTGTCCATGCCTTCATCCATAAGCATAATGGTGATCCCGCTTTCTTTATCGCCGGCCATGATAGCTCGATGGATTGGTGCCGCTCCCCGATGGCGTGGCAGTAATGAAGCATGAATATTAAGCGCAGCCTTTTGGGGAATGGTTAAGATCACGGGCGGTAATATTTTTCCATAGGCACATGTTATTATATAATCCGGATGCAGCGCCTGCAGCCAAGCTATAAAATCTTTTTGGTGCAAATTCAGTGGTTGTTTAACGTGAAGACCCAGCTGCTGTGCTGCCAGCTTTACAGGCGGTGCTGTCAGTTTTCTACCACGTCCTGCCGGTTTATCCGGTTGAGTAACAACCGCCAGAATGTCACACTGTTCATGTAAAGTAAGAAGAGAGGGTACTGCAAATTCTGGCGTACCCATAAAAACAAGGCGTGTTTTTTCCATAAAGATCCACCCTATATACTACTTTTTTTCCACTTCCACAAAGCGGCTGACTCTGTCCACAAAAAGAATACCATCCAGATGGTCTATCTCATGTTGCAGTGCTCTTGCCAATAAGCCGGTGGCTTTTAGTTCAATCGTATCTCCTGCAGGTATTAATGCTCGTACCGTTACCGCTTCTGCTCTCTCCACTTCACCGGCAATGCCGGGAAAACTGAGACAGCCTTCAATGGCTGTTTCTTTACCGCTAGACGCAATAATTTCCGGGTTAATTAACTTCAGCAAATTATGTTCATCAGCCACATCGATTACTATTAATCTTTTAGAAATACCTATCTGTGGTGCTGCTAAGCCCACACCATTGGCATCATACATGGTTTCTGCCATATCATTAAGCAGTTTAATTATTTGCGGCGTTATTTTTTTAACCGGGTGTGCTTTTTGACGTAACACCGGGTCGCCATTTTTCCGGATCTGGCGTAGAGCCATGGCAATCTTCCTCTCGTCATAACTACTTTATATATATTATAATAAATTCTGTGGTTCCACGTCCAGTGTCAAACGTACACCCCCTGCGAATGCACTTTGGGAAAATTCCGCCGCTACCGCTTTAACAGACCTGCGAATCAGATCTAATTCTTTACCACGAACCAGAATGTGCCAGCGGTAGCGTCCCCGGACTTTTTCAATAGGGCAAGGGGAAGGTCCCAAAACATCGACTGAATCTGCCAAAGCTGAAACCAAAAAATAACAAGCATTGATAACTTGCCCCTCATTCTCGCCGCTTATTAATAAGCGGATGAGAAAACTAAAGGGAGGATAGTCCAACTCAAGGCGCAATTTGCTCTCCTGCGCATAAAATACCTCAAAATCATGATTTTTAGCCGCCAATATTGCATAATGTTCCGGTGTATATGTCTGCACAACCACTCTACCCGCCAAAGAACCGCGGCCGGCACGCCCTGCCACTTGAGTCAGCAGTTGAAAAGTCCTCTCGCCGGCCCTTAAATCAGGTAAATTAAGAGCAGTGTCGGCTGTAATTACTCCCACCAGGGTAACATTGGGGAAATCATGACCTTTGGCAATCATTTGTGTTCCCACCAAAACATCAGCTTCCTGCCGCTTAAAACTGCCAAGTACTTTCTGGTACTGCCCCTTTTTACTGGCAGTGTCCGCATCAAGTCGCATAACACGTATTCCAGGAAATTGCTTACATAATTCAGCTTCAACTTTTTGTGTGCCGGTACCGAAATACTTGATATAGCGCCCTCTACAGTTTGGACAGCTATCGGGATAAGGAGCAGTAAAATCGCAATAGTGGCAGCACAATTCTTTATTGGGCAGGTGATATTTTAAAGAAACATTGCAGTCCGGACAGCGCATGACATGGCCGCATTCGCGGCACAGAACGAAAGTAGCATAACCCCGGCGGTTAAGAAATAATATGGCCTGTTGTTTCTTTTGCAATGTATCTTGCAGCGCAGCAATAAGCGTCCGGCTAAAAATACTTTTGTGCCCATCTTTTAGCTCCTGTCGCATATCAACAATCTCTACAGATGGCAAAGATCTATCAGCAATGCGTTCAGGCAATTGCAGCAAAATATAATTCCCGCACTGGGCGTTCCGGTAGGATTCCAGGGATGGAGTGGCACTGCCTAAGATCACAGTGGCTTTATGCCATTTAGCCCGCCATAAAGCAATTTCCCGCGCATGATAATGTGGCCGCTCTTCCTGCTTATAAGTAGATTCATGTTCTTCATCTAAAATGATTAAACCCAGTTTTTGTACCGGTGCAAAAACTGCAGAACGGGCACCGATTACAACCAGAGCCTCACCATTTGCCACACGGCACCATTCATCGTAACGTTCTCCTGCCGAAAGACGGCTGTGTAAAACAGCTACCAAATCCCCGAAACGACTGACAAAACGCTCCGTCATCTGTGGTGTTAAAGCAATTTCAGGAACCAGGACAATACTGGCTTCACCCTGCTCCAGTCTTTCGGCAATGGCCTGTAAATAAATTTCTGTTTTTCCGCTCCCCGTTACTCCGAACAATAAAAAAGGTTTTTGTGAAACATCTTTATTAATACAGGTCAATGCTTTTTTTTGTGCCTCGGTTAAAACGATGGGCTCTTCCTTGTTTACTTCCAAGTCAGCTAAAGGATCCCGGCGGACTTGCCTTCTGGCAATCTTCACCCAACCTTTTTGCGCCAGCGTACGTACAGTGGCAGAGCTGACGCCTGCCTGCGCCAGCCTGCTGAGCGTCAGTGATTTATTCTGACGTAGCAGCTTTAAGGCCAATGCTTGCTTTTTACCTTTAGGCTGAGCCGCAAAGCCTTCCTCTGTAATATAGGCCGTTTTTACTCTTTTAGCACGCAGCCCTACACCGGTTCTTCCCTTTGCCGGCACCATTGCTGCTAGGAAATCAACCTGCTTACAGAGATAATAGTCTGCAGCCCAGGTAGATAGTGCAATTAATTCAGGAGTCAAAACCGCTTGTTCATCCAATACTTTAATTATTGTTTTTAATTGTGTATTTGTGTCCGGCATTTGATTATGCAAACGCACACAAAAACCTTCTACTTTACGCGAACCAAAAGGAACAAGCACACGGCAGCCTACGGCAATTTCGCTTAAATGTTCAGGAATAAGATATGTAAAAGGATGTTCTGTCGGTAAAGAATGAATATTAATAATGATGTCAGCAAATTTTTTCACGTTTTCCTCCAATACTTTTTCTTACTTTGATATTCAACACCAGGGCCCCCTTCACCTTTGCGTCTGATACATTGATCTTGCAAAAGTTGAGCAGGCAGCAGTATAATGAGTAAAGGAGGTAGAATTATGACAAAAAACTTTTTGGCAGTAATTCGGGAAAATCGCTCTTGGCTAGTTTTGGCATTCCTCTTTTTTTTAGGGGGAGTAGCCTTATCTTATTCAGCTTTAACGCAAAAACCTGAACTTATAACTTTGCTGGAAGAAAATTTAATGGCAGCACTGCAGGATCTAGGAGAAGAAATCTTTAATGTTTCTGCCCTGAAAGGCGTAATGCTATTGATTGTAAATAATATCTTTGCCACTGCTCAAATTATTTTTTTAGGGATCTTTTTAGGAATACCTACATTAATTTCAGCCATTGCCAATGGCTCTGTGTTAGGTATCTTGGCTTTCCAGCTAACTCAGGAAGGCGTTGCACCTATTCCTTTTCTTTTGGCAGGAGTCATCCCCCATGGAATTTTCGAACTTCCGGCATTTTTCGTGAGTGTAGCCCTTGGGCTAAAACTAGGTTATCATGTTGTTTTCCCGCTGCCTAATTTATCACGTAAAGAATCACTGCGAGTAATTTTTCAGGAAATCAGCATTTCTCTTCCTTTTATTTTTGGACTTCTTCTTGTGGCAGCTTTTATAGAAATATTTATTACGCCGCATTTTTTAAATTTATTGCCGGTCTAATCTTTCTTCCGCTATTTAAAGAACCCCGCCAATTAATAGACGGGGTTCTTTTTTATTAGTTCCTTTACGGCGCACAAAATTTCCTTTGCCGCTTGCTGTTTAGTCATTTTGGGAAACTCTTTATTTTCTCCGGTACGGTAAAAAATCTGAATAATATTGGTATCAACTGCAAACCCGGCACCTTCCTGCAGTACATTATTGGCAACAATTAAATCCAAGTTTTTTTGTTTCAATTTTTTTAATGCATTTTCACGTAAATTATTGGTCTCTGCAGCAAAACCAACTAAAATTTGCCTTTGCTTTTGTTTACCCAGCTCTGCAAGAATATCCGGGTTTGGGATCAAATTAAGGTTCAGTTCACTGCCCTTTTTTATTTTTTCTTTGCTTTGCTGCAGTGGTCTGTAATCTGCAACTGCCGCTGCCTTTATTACCACATCAGCGGTAGGGAAATTGTCTAAAACAGCCTCATACATTTCCTGTGCTGATACAACCTCTACCATCTTTACACCTGGCGGTGGCTCTAGCTGTACGGGTCCTGAAATTAATGTAACTTCAGCTCCCAGAAGAGCAGCTGTTTCGGCAACAGCATAGCCCATTTTTCCACTGGAATGATTGGAAAGAAAGCGTATTGGATCTATTGCTTCCCGGGTAGGACCGGCAGTAACTAAAACTTGCCTACCCTGCCAGAAAGGATCTGCCATTAAAATTTTACAAGCAGCTGTGAAAATTGCCTGTGGTTCAGACATGCGCCCACGCCCTTGATCCCCGCAGGCTAATTCTCCCTGTTCGGGACCAATCAAATGATAGCCAAAAGCGGCTAGTTTTTGCAAATTTTCCTGCTGCAGTGGGTTTTCATACATATTTGTGTTCATGGCCGGAGCCAATAAAACAGGGCACTTGGCCGCCATTACAGTCGTTGTTAAAAGGTTATCGGCAATGCCATTGGCTATTTTGCCCAAAGTATTGGCAGTAGCCGGAGCAATAACAAAAAGATCAGCCTCTTGAGCCAGGCCGACATGCTCCACTGAAAAACGCTCACTGCCAATAAAAAGCTGATCATAGACAGGATGATTGCTGATTGTCTGAAAGGTTAAAGGGGTAACAAACTCTTTTGCCGCTTCAGTCATTATTACGCGCACTTTTGCACCGGCCTTAATAAACAGCCTGCAAAGTTCCACTGCTTTGTAAGCGGCAATGCCACCTGTAACTCCGAGGATAATATGCTGCCCCGTCAGCATCTTAATCCTCCTGTTTCATAACACGTTCATAGCTTATCTTACCTGCAGCAATTTCCTCCAAGGCAACGGTAACATCCTTACTGGAGTTGGTTTCAATAAGCTTCGGCGCACCTTCATTCAACATTCGCGCCCTTTTTGCTGCCGCAATTACCAAAGTATATTTGCTGTCTACTTTTTCCATTAAGTCATCTATTGACGGATAAATCATCCCCCTACCTCCTTTGCAAACGCCTGCAGCAACTCTTTGTTTCTTGAAACTTTAAGCATTTCTGCCTGAATAATGGCATATATACGTTCACATGCTGCCTCAATGCGGTCATTAACCACTACATAATTATATTTTTCTGCCTGTGCTACTTCCTGAGCGGCAGCAGCTAAACGCTTTTGCAGACTTTCCTGATCTTCAGTTCCACGCAAGATGATGCGAGACCGTAAATCAGCCGCTGACGGTGGCAAAAGAAAAATAAAGACACCTTGCGGATAAGCCTTCATTACTTGTAATGCACCCTGGGGATCTATTTCTAAAATAACATTTCTCCCCTGCTGCAGCATTTTTTCAACTTTCTGTCGTGGAGTACCATAATAATGACCATAAACTTCAGCGTATTCCAAAAAGTCTTGCGCTAAAATTGCCTCCTCAAATTCTTCCTTGCTAACAAAATAATAGTTCAAGCCTTCTTTTTCACCGGGGCGGGGTTTTCGTGTGGTTTTAGATACAGAAAGCACTAGTTGAGGATCTTTCTCAAGCAAAGCTTTACAAACGGTACCTTTCCCTACCCCTGAAGGCCCGGACAGTACAACTAATAAACCTGGTTTTGCCACAGTTATCCTCCGGTTACGCTTTATTCTTCATCCTCTGCCGCAGCAACCTCTTTTGCCTGCAATCTGTGCTTAACTGTTTCTGGTTGGACCGCTGAAAGAACAATATGGCCGCTATCAGTAATGATAACTGCGCGGGTTCTTCTTCCGTAGGTTGCGTCGATTAGCATTCCTCGGTCTCTGGCTTCAGTAATCACCCGTTTTATGGGAGCTGATTCAGGACTAACAATGGCAATAATACGGTTTGCAGAAACAATGTTGCCAAAACCGATATTGATTAATTTTATTTGCACCGTTAGAACCTCCCTTTACTCTGTTACAGTAAAGAATTACGCCATTTCTTTTAGTATAACGTATATCCTGGAAAAAATGCAAGAGCTAAATCTAAGTACCGAATGCTCTCTTATTCTATATTTTGCACCTGCTCACGTATTTTTTCTAATTCCGTTTTCAAATCAACCACCAATTTTGCCACTTGGTAGTCATTGGCTTTTGAGCCTATAGTATTGGCTTCACGCAGTATTTCCTGCGTTATAAAGTCAAGTTTGCGACCAATAACACCATCCTGCTGTAATGTATCCCGAAATGCCTCTATATGGCTGGATAAACGTACTAATTCCTCCGTAATGTTACTCCTATCTGCAAAAACAGCGGCTTCCGTAAGCAAGCGAGTCTGATCTATTTCCTCCAACCCTAAATATTCCTTTAGTCGCTCTTCCATTTTCCTTCGGTATTCTTCCAAAACTAAAGGTGCTCTTTTTTCGATTTGAGCAACTATTTCTGCCAGTAAATTTAGGCGTAACTCAATATCGGTTTTTATACGGGCACCTTCCTCACGGCGCTGCTTTTTTAGATTATATAATGCTTTTTCCAAAATTGGATTTAGAACATCCCACACTTCATCCGGGTCCATTCGCGCCTTTTCAACGCTAATTATGTCGGGGAAACGGGCAAGTAGTGCCAAATCCGGCGATTGCCCCAGAGAGCAAAGTTCGCTTATTTCCGTTAATGCCCTATGATAGGCCAGCACCAGCGCTCGGTCTACTTTTATGTTGAGATCATCATCTGTCTGCTCGTGCCAAGAAACATAAATATCAAGATGACCCCTGTTTATCGCCTGCTGCACGCAGCACCGCACACGATCTTCTACCACCTGAATCTCCCGTGGCAGACGGATTGAAATATCCAAGTAGCGATGATTTACTGAACGTACTTCTACTTTAATCTGTGGTAACTCGTGTGGATCACTTTCAGCCTGCCCGTAGCCTGTCATACTTGCAACCATAGAAATAATTCTCTCCGTTCTGCATCATTTTGGTAAACAGTACTTCATGCATATTGTATCAAAAAATCGCACTTTAGCAAAGCAACCATCTTAATTCTATTTTTTTATAACCACAATACGCGGGAAAAAAATATTTTTTAACAATACAGTTATTATTTCTACAGCCGGCGGCAAAAAATTTGCTATCAGTATCACCACCCAGTGTTCCAGCTGAAGAGGGCAAGTGTTAAAGGCAGAGGTTAAAAAAGGATGATATAAAACTACCAACAGTAAAAATATTGAAGACATAACAGCAGGTAAAAGCCATGGATTTGAAAATAAAATGGTTTTAAGGCTGCCGCCATATCCACCGTGACAGTTAAAGACATAAAGCAGTTGGGCAATAATGAGGGAAGTAAAGGCCATTGTGCGGGCAGTTTCTATATTCAATCCCTGTTTCAGCGCCCAAGTAAAAACTAAGACTGTACTTACCCCAATTAGAGTCCCACGCCCAATTATTTTTTGCCATAAGCCATGAGCAAAAACTCCTTCCTGCGGCGAGCGTGGTGGCCTTGCCATTATATCTGCTGCCACCGGATCAACCCCCAAAGCCATGGCCGGTAGCCCATCGGTAACCAAGTTTATCCAGAGAATCTGAATAGCCTGCAGAGGAACTGGCAAACCCGCCAACATGGCGATTAACATTGTCAGGATTTCCCCGGTATTACAAGCTAAAAGAAAGCGGATAAATTTGCGTATATTGTCATAAATACCACGCCCTTCCTCCACGGCATTAACAATAGTGGAAAAATTATCATCGAGCAGCACCAAATCAGCTGCTTCTCTTGTTACATCCGTACCGCTTTTACCCATGGCGATACCAATATCCGCTTCCTTCACTGCCGGCGCGTCATTAACACCATCCCCAGTCATGGCCACAATATGACCCTTTTGTTTTAAGGCACGTACAATGCGCAGTTTATGCTCAGGCGTAACACGGGCATAAACATAAACTTTCTCCACTATCTTTTCCAATTGCGTATTGCTTAAACTATCTAATTCACTGCCTGTCAGAACTTTACTCTCCGGCGGCAGTAAATGCAGCTGCCGTGCAATAGCCAAAGCAGTAGTTTTATGATCCCCTGTAATCATCACAGTTTTGATTCCTGCTGCCTGGCATTTTTTAATTGCTGAAAAGACCTCCGGCCGTGGAGGATCCTGCATTCCCAGTAAACCGAGAAAAATTAAATTATCTTCCAATCCTTCCTCTAACTGTTGACGCCAAGAAAGCTGACGGCAAGCCACTGCCAAATTACGTAAAGACATACTGGCCATTGTCTCATTTTGTTTTAGTATTTCCTGACGCATAGCTGATGTTAATTCAACCACTTTGCCATCAAGATAAATAAAACTACAGCGCTGCAGTATTATTTCCGGTGCTCCCTTGACATATAGAGTGTGCTCATGTGTACTTTTATACAACACAGACATTCTCTTGCGGTTACCGTCAAAAGGAATTTCTGCTTGGCGGATCATGTTCTTTTCCAGCTCTTCCCGCCATATGCCAGCTCTTGCCCCTGCTACAAGTAGAGCCCCTTCCGTAGGATCACCTTCAACTTGCCATTCAGTTTTCCTATGGCGCCAAAGTCCTTTAACCGTTACACCATTTTTCTGCAGCCGAGCATTATTACAAAGCACTGCAGCCGTTAAAGTTAGCATTAAATCTTTATCCTGACGGGGGTCTATTATCTCATTATTACTGATAAATTCCCCCTGAGGACTGTATCCGTCACCCCGAACATGATAATACTTGCCACCTGTCCATATTTCCTTAACATTCATTTTATTTTGAGTTAAAGTACCGGTTTTATCAGTGCAGATGACTGTAGCACAACCCAAAGTTTCCACAGCCGGTAGTCGCCTTACCACAGCATTTTTTCTTACCATTCTTTGCACACCTATGGCCAGCGCAATCGTTACTACTGCCGGCAAACCCTCAGGAATGGCGGCTACGGCAAGCGAAATTCCCGCCAATAACATTTTGTATGGTGGCAACCCCTGCCAAAGACCCATCAATACTACCAAAAAACATATTAATAAGCAGCCGGCCACCAAATAACGTCCCAATTGCTCTAAACGTTTCTGCAATGGGGTTTCTTCCGTTTGCGCATCCTGCAGCAGATGAGCTACGTGCCCCATTTGCGTGTCCATGCCTGTCTCAACCACAATTCCTTTGGCATGTCCGCCTACAGCCATGGTGCCCATAAAAGCCATATTAATTTGATCCCCCAAGGCGCTACTTTCAGGCGGCAGCTGGTCTGCTGATTTTCTCACGGCTTCAGACTCTCCTGTTAATGAAGCCTCATTAACGGCAAATTCATGCACTTCGCCTAGTCGTATATCGGCAGGGACTATATCGCCGGCCTCAACAATTATCACATCTCCGGGGACAAGCTCCTCTGCAGCTATCTGCTGCCTCACACCATCTCTGATTACTTTGGCAGTCGGAGCAGTTAGTTGGCGTAAAGCTTCCAAAGATTGTTCAGCACGAAATTCTTGTATAAAGCCAAGTAATGCATTTAGCATCACAATGGCAATTATTACTACGGCGTCGGTATACTCACCAAGGGCTGCGGATAAAAGCGTCGCCCCCAGCAAAACTAAAACCATAAAATCTCTAAATTGAGAAAGAAAAAGCACCAGTGGCGATGTTTTTTCCTTTTGCTCTATGATATTCGGACCGTTTTCTTTTAATCTCTGTGAAGCTTCTTTTGTAGAAAGACCTTCATGGTGATTAACACTAAAATAACTGCTAACCTCTAAAAAGGGCAATTGGCTCCAAGGTAATTTAGGCATCGTTTCACCTCTTCAGCATTTACTCTCTATCGAAGTATATGGTACAACCCTTTAAAAAAGCACCGGTAGTAAAATATTTATCTTTTAGTTGCCTTGCAGTAAAAAGGATTGATATACTGTACATGTTAATAGGAGGTGTAGAAGATGGCATATGATGGAATCACCATGGCTGCTGTGAAAAAAGAATTGGATAAATCACTATTAGGCGCCAAAGTGGAGAAAATATACCAGCCGCGTACACTAGAAATAGTCTTATATCTGCGCCAAAATGCAGCTAGTTACTCATTGATCTGTTCGGCAGATTCCCGTTTGGCGCGCGTTCATCTTACTTCCAATAAACCTGAGAACCCAAGCACACCCCCGTCTTTTTGTATGCTTTTACGCAAACATCTTACAGGTGCGCGCCTCCTCTCACTACGGCAAGATGAATTAGAGCGAGTTTTAATTTTTGTTTTTAGCTCTTACGATGACTTTGGCAACAGCATAACCAAAAGCCTTATTTGCGAAATTATGGGTAAGCATTCCAATATTATTCTGACTATGCCTACAGATAATAATGAACCACTTATTTTAGGCAGCATTAAACAGGTTACAGAAAGCATGAGCCGCTATCGCCGTATTTTACCCGGTGATATCTACTATCCACCTCCTACGCAAGATAAAATTAATACCTTTTCCTTCAAGAAAGAGGAACTGGAAGCTGCGCTGCAAAAAACAGCAGAAGATAAGCCCGCCTCCTCGCTGGTAAAAACGGTCATGGGAGTTAGCAAAGACTTGGCCGAAGTATTGATCATGCGGGCAGCAGGCGGTGAGTATTGTCATCCTTTAGCAATAATTAGCCCACTAACAAAAGAGCTGCATAAATTGGCAGCCGCCATCACTAATGATAAACTGCAGCCCTGTGTATATAAAACAGCTTCAGGCAAATTAGCTTTTTCAATTCTATCTCCGCCGCAAGCAGCAGCTTTAGAACTAACTCATTATCAAAGTGTAAACGATTGTTTGTCAGCTTACTACCATGCTCTTCTTTCTGCACATGAAACAGCCGTACTAAAACAGAAGCTCAGACAATCTGTCAACAGCAAGCTGGCACGTTTAGAGAAAAAACTAAAAAAACAAAACCGCGAGCTAATGGAAATGGAAGAAGCCGATAAATACCGTCTTTGGGGTGAAATGCTCACTGCCAATCTCCATCTTCTTTCCCTCGGTATGACTGAGGCTTCAGTGCCTAACTATTATGCAGACAAGGTGGAAAATATAACAATCCCCCTGGATCCGTCCTGCTCACCACAGGAAAATGCACAGCGCTATTTTAAAAAATATCGGAAATTACGCGATGGGAAAAAATATCTCCTTGGGCACAAAGCAGCAGCTGAAGAAGAAATTGCCTACTTGGAATCTTTATTAGTTGCTATAGAACATGCAGATTTATCAGCTTTGTGGGAAATACGCGAAGAGATGGAAAACGCCGGTTTATTACGTAAAAAGAAAACAAAAAAACAGGCCAAGATAAATTTATCCCAGCCTATGCATTTTGTCTCGCCAGATAATATTGATATTTATGTCGGAAAAAATAACCGCCAAAACGATCAACTTACTTTCCACACTGCTCAAGCAACAGATATCTGGCTACACGTAAAAAATTACCCCGGTGCGCATGTAATTATCCGGGATGCAAACCCGCCGGCTGATACCTTACTTTTTGCTGCAGAACTGGCGGCTTATTACAGCAAGCTTTCTGCTTCATCCAATGTTGCTGTAGATTATACACAGATTCGTTATGTTAAAAAACCTCGCGGGGCCAAACCAGGCATGGTTGTTTACGATCATCACCGTACTGTATATGTTACACCTAAATTAGAAAGCGCGGTTAAGAATAAAAAGGTCTTTCAAGAGAATTAATACGGTAGCGAATGGTGGCGTCAAGTAAAATGACGCCATTTTTTTCGTCCAAGCGAACTAGGCCAACTAAACCGTCTTTTTCCCCAAGCCACCTTAGATACTGCTCTACAAAATACTGTGCTCCTTCCTCACTAAATGGTTCTGGATGATCACACGTTATTTGTATATAGACTTCCCGCGGCACTTGTAAAATGCGATGTGTAACCTGAAAGACATCACCATGTATTTCTCTTTCCTCAACTTGAGCAAACAGTGAACTTTCCAATTTAACTCACCTCACCGATGTTGCGGATTTCTGTTATATTGTTTCAATGACAGCATCACCATATGCAGTATTCAGTTATTTCTTTTTATTGTATACTTATCGCTTAAATTGTGCAGATTAAGGTGAGAGGAGGTGAGTAAAATGATGACAACTTTTCACTGGATTCATATTCTTGTTGGAGCTTGGTTGGCACTGGTTAATTACATGTCGCTTTTATCATCTGAACAATTAATGCTCAATAACGTGATAATCGGTATAATTGTGGCCATTTATAATGCATATTTTCTTTTCGTTAAAAATAATACCGATGTTAAAAATCCGGAAAAACAATAGATAATTTGCAAACAGCCAGCAAAATTCAAAGCACCCATTATGGGTGCTTTTTGTATAATAATGAACTGCGTGCGTAAAAATATTAACAAACTCCACCAGATGAAAGGAAATGATATCAATGAATGAATTAAAAAACAATTCGCGTGAAAGTGATTGGGCAGCCGCCGCAATAAAATACGGAGCTTGGCTGCTTGGACTCATCATAGTCTTATATTTTATCGCACGCAATGTTTTTCCCTTTATTCAAAGCTTGTTTTAATTATTTATAAACCATGCCTAAATTTACATTTTGGATATTGGCTGCAGCTTTTATATTTTCGCGTTTTTCCTTCTCTAATGACTAAATTGCTACCGCATTTAGGACAGATATCTGCATCCACCAGCCGTTTTCTTTCCTCAAGTATTTCTTTAATATTATATATGCGGGTTTTTTTTATATTGTGCCGCACAGTATGGCTATTAAATTGCTTTACAATGGCCTCCATTTCCTCCGCCGTTATTACCTCTTTATCATAACGATATATTACATTAAGGAAATTATTAGCCAAAACAACATGGGTGTTAGCTTTAACTTTTAGCTGAGCAGTCATGCCAAACACAACAATAGGCACTACTGGAATTTTATTATTTGCTAATAATTTACGAATTGCCCGTGCCTGCACTTTGCATTGCTTAACCGGATTAGCAATTCTTTTTTTGCGTTTAAGTATTTGCTGTACCCAAGTATCACTATGTTCCGTACCCTCGATTATTCCTTTTTGCCTGACGACTTTTACCACAAAAATACCAAAGCGGGATATAATAAGATAATCGATGGCAGCAACTGCAGGCCGCACAGCAAAATTATGCAGGCAAAAATATTGTTTCTTATCAAGTCTGGCCAGCGACACCCTAATACTGTTAATACCTATCTTTCCTGATATATTCCTAATGTTATTGAGATTGCGGCAAGCTCTATTGTAGTCGGTCCAAATCCTAATTTTTTTCCTATACTGAGAAAGGGCAGTTTGGCGCCAAATATTTCCCCCAAAAGTGAACCCAAAATGCTGCCCACAATAAGTAATACAATTAGTATTCCGGTTTTTTTTGCAATTTTGGCCATTTAATTCCCTCCAACTAGTTACAGGCCGGCTTTCATTTTTTTAAACTATTGGTTGCACCTTCACTTTTCATAATTGCTTTTAAACCCTCGGTGGTTTTAACTGAACCATCAGGCATAACCCAGAGCGCCTCTACACCGATTTTTTCTGCCAGCGCCAAACTCTCTGTAAAGGGGAGCAAAAATAACTCCGTTGACATTAAATCTGCCAAGCCCGCATCCTCTGTTACCACAGTAACAGCACGATAATATTTTCCCGGCATTAAAGTATCCGGATCAATAATGTGATGATACTTTTTACCGTCATAAATAAAATAGCGCTGATAATCACCGCTGCTTACAACTGAGGCATCACTAACAAATACTGTTTCCAATACTCCATTTTCAGAGATAATAGACTCATTCGGGTCTTGAATACCAATGCTCCATTTCGCACGCACACCATCAAGCGGTGTGCCAATGGTACGAATATTTCCGCCGGCACTAATGATAGCGGAAGTCAGTCCGGCCGCTTTTACTTCCTGTACCACAATTTCAGTGGCAAAACCTTTAGCAATGGCACCCACATCCAGGCGCATATTTTTATCTGTCAAATAAACAGTGTTCTTTTCTGTATCTACAATTACTTTATCAAGATCAGTATGCCGGGCAGCTGCTTTTAACTTTTCCATTGGTGGAAGTTCGGCCTCTTCGGGAAAATCAATGGCCTTAGTACGATAATCATGCCAAATACTTAATACAGCACCCATGGCAATATTCACACGGCCCGCAGTTCGCTCATGCCAATCCTTGGCAAAAAGGATTAAATCTATAATTTCTTGTTCAACCTCAACTGGTTTTATACCGGCATTATCATTGATTGTTTTTATATTATTAATCCCGGGATAATTATTGTAAATGTCGTACAAACGGTGCAGTTCAAGAAACCGTGTGTGAATTTGCTCGTAATATTTGTTAAATTCCTCTTCACTTTTGGTGTAAGCAATAACTTGCGTCATAGTGTCGAAGGCGTCAAAAAAACTTTTTGAGTATTTTCCATACTCCTGCTTGGGCGTCTTGCTGCAAGCTGTTAGTAATAACAAAAGAACCATAAAGACAATTTTTAGTGTGATTTTAGCTTTCATTAACATCACCATGTTTTATTATAACAAATATTATTTTATTAGTAATACTTTATTGACAAAATTACTCCCCTGCTTTCAAGCAGGGGAGTATTACTAATTTCCTATGTTCCGCACCTAGTTTAGCGAGCGTTGGCTGCAGCTTCCTCAACTACTGCCAGGTAATCTTCAACAGTGATAGTTACCAGAGAAGTAAGCTCTTCCACATCAGGTACAGCCTTGTGACTTTCATCACGTTCTTTGACTTTCATGCCTGTAATGTCAGCAATGGACTTACCAACCATCCATTTTTCTAACTCGGCAATTTGCTCGTACCATTCCTTACCAATGGTAGAGACTCTCTTCATGCCGTACTCTTCTTTCTTTTCTTTCTTAGTTTTTAGCTCAGCATCTCTGTTGGTTACTTTACCTTCGGCGTCAAAGTTGACTACGATTTGTGCATTATCGATGATAACACCGGCAACATTGCCATCAGCGTCAAATGCTGTTGCGGCTATTGTGGTATCGACTTGTGCAGTCGGCAAAACTTCGTCTTTGTCGCCTTCAGCCGGTACATAGTCTTTTGATTTTGCGATAGATACTTTATTACCTAATCCTAATTTTACAGCGCCTTCAACGTCTACTGCATTAGCGAAAGCTTTTTCCACAGCTTCAAGATAGCTTTCCACGGTAATGGTAACAGATGATGTCAGCTCCGGTACATCAGGCACAGCCTTGTGACTTTCATCACGTTCTTTGACTTGCAAACCCTTAATCTCATCTAGGGTTTTACCAATCATCCATTTTTCTAATTCGGCGATTTGCTCGTACCATTCTTTACCGATGGTAGAGACTTTTTTCATGCCGTATTCATCTTTCTTTTCCTTCTTAGTCTTAAACTCTTCATCTCTGTTGGTTACTTTCATGTCGGCATCGAAATTAACTTTTGTTTGTGCGGTATCAATGATAACGTCTACAACTCTGCCTTCGGCGTCAATGGCTACTGCTGCCATGGTGGTATCAACTTGGCCAACAGCCAGCTTTTCTTCCTGATCACCTTCGGCAGGCACATAATCACTGGATTTAGCAATGGAGTTTACTACGCCAAGACCTAACTTAACTGCTCCGGCAGGCTTTTCGCCATTGCCTTCTCCCTCTCCATTACCATTACCATTGCTTTGTCCGCCACCGCCGCCACATCCTGCCAGCATGACTGCCACTAGGGCTAGGACAAGCAGCAGTGATAAGATTTTTTTGCTTTTCAAATTTACCCCTCCCATTAGGTTAGTTGGATTTGCTTCCGCAGACATGATACCATATTCACAAGAGCTTGGCAATACTAAAATATTATAATAAGTTATATTTATGCCTTTTAATCTTCGTTGTTTTAGCAGCCACTGTTATAAGCTTTAACTATTCCGGCTATTAAAATGCCTAATATCCTATAAAAATACTCTATAATAAAAAAAAGCTTTTTTAGCTTTTTAAATTATAAAAATTTATGGGATAAAGTGTTTATTTCTTTTCCTATTTTCTCGTATTCTTCTTTTTTCTTCCTGCATAAAATTAATTCCCTGTTCATGGCTGCATAATCCACTTCAAATAGTGTGGGTTTACTCAAAAATACTATATCACCCACTTCAATATAGTTAATATCAGTAATATGTGGATTATAACTCGCCAACTCTTCTAAAGTCATGTTATTATTTCTGGCTATACGATACATATTATCTCCGCTTTGCACAATATATGTTTTGGCGGTCATCCCCGGTTCCTCCTTTTTCTTTAAGTCATATAACTCAACAAAAGCTTCAACTGTAGCCTGGGTTAATTCTTGCAAAAAACTATTATTTCTTAATAATTGCGCATCATTTTTGTTTGTTATAAAACCGTTTTCCACTAATATTGCCGCCATTTTAGTCTCACGCAATTCGGCAAAGTTGGAACGCTTTTTTCCCCTGTCTCTACTGCCCCACTTTACCCAGACGGCAGCCTGTTTGGGATGTAAAACATTTTGTACGCGTATACTCTCTGCCAGCGGTGTAGGATAAATATGGCTCTCATAACCGTAAGCACTACTATCTTGAAAACCATTAATATGCGATGAGTAGTATAAATCTGCGCCCCAGCGGTTCGCTTCTGCAATACTGTCATTTAATTCTACAGTTACATCGGCTGTTCTGGCTAATTTTAATTCCAGTCCCTCATATTTAGATAGTTCTTCCGCCAACATTAGAATATGACGCAGTGTTTCCTGCTTTTCAACAAGGCCATTGCCCACTGCTCCGCTGTAACGTCCTCCATGGCCCGCCCGCAAATATATTTTAGCCATTTTTTATCATCCCCTGTTGCTCCACTTTCCTTGCCACATCTTATGCAAAAACGTATGCTTTTGCTATAAATACACACATTTTTATACTCGCCAAGATATATTGGATCATGATTCCCGAAGCATAAAAAACCACTGCTATCCTGATTGCAGGAAAAACAGTGGTATCAATCATTTTTTGCTTTTAATAAACATACTCGGCTTTTTCTTCGCTTTGCTCTTTCTTCTATTTTAAGAAGCCTTGTAAGATCGCGGCTTCAGCTTCTTCTTCCGTCAAGCCCAGTGTCATTAACTTAACAAGTTGTTCAGAAGCAATTTTGCCAATGGCGGCTTCGTGTATTAATTCAGCATCAGAGTGGTAAGCTGTAATTTCCGGAATGGAAGAAACCTTTGCATTTTGCATAATGATGGAATCACACTGAATGTGTCCGCGGCATTTAGCATAACCCCGCAAAATAAGATGAAAGACCTGCTTGGAGTTATCCTGTGCCACGGAACGCGAAATGATTTGTGCAGTGGAGTCTTCACCCAACAGCTCCACTGTAATGTTGGACTCTGCATTTTGTTCCTGGTCAGTAAGCAATCTTTCTGTCACAATTAAACGGGCATTTTTGTGCAGGCGAATTAGTGTATCACGCTTTGTCTGGTCGACACCTTTAATTTGTACCATTTCCAACTCAACGCTGCCGCCCTCTTCTACTTCTATCACTGTTTTGGGGTTGAGCACCCGGGCACCGGTGCCATTCCCTTCACCATAATGTTTCTCCACATATTTCATTTTGGCGCCTTTACGTACGAAAAATTCATGGACACCATCATGCTGAGCTTTATTGCTGCTGGTATTATGAATACCGCAGCCTGCTACCACCAGCACATCTGCTTCAGCACCAATTTCAAAAGTATTGTAAACCAGATCAGACATACTATCTGAGAGAATAACCGGTATATGCACACTTTCCCCTTTAGTACCGGGCTTAACAATTACATCAATACCAGGTTTATCTTTCTTGGTTACAATATCTATGTTGGCAGTGGTTTGGCGGCTGACACCTTGTCCATTTTTACGAATATTATAAGCTCCTTGAGGAATGGTGTGTAAATCAGCAACCTCTTGCAATAATCTTTTATCGATCGCATTCAGCACTTAATATCTCCCCTTTTATGCAATCCCTGCGGCAAAGACAGTCTGAATCTATTCTTTCAATTTCGGCTAATATATTATCTCTACTGGTTATATCACTAATTCTTCCTTCACTAACTACAATTACCTGATCTGCCAGACGCAAAATCCTTTCCTGATGTGAAATTATGACCAATGTCAAGTCGTACTTTTCATGAAGCTGTGCAAATGTTTCTGTCAACTTCTGAAAACTCCAAAGATCTATGCCGGCTTCCGGTTCATCAAAAACCGCTACTTTTAAGTTTCGTGCCAAAAGCGTAGCAATTTCTATGCGCTTTAATTCACCGCCTGAAAAACTAGCATTAATTTCACGGTCAAGATAATCTTGTGCGCATAAGCCCACATCAAAAAGCAAATCACATTGTTCATTTATATCTTCTCTGCCGGCGGCTAAAGTCAGTAATTCCCTTACCTTTAAGCCTTTAAAGCGCGGCGGTGTTTGAAAAGCATAACCTATACCCATGCGTGCCCGTTCTGTAATGCTTTTATCAGTAATATCAACTCCATCTAAAAATAATTTCCCTTTGCTAGGTTGATAGATTCCCATTATTGTTTTGGCTATGGAGGATTTTCCTCCGCCATTTGGACCGGTCATTACATAAATCTTGTTTTTTTCCAGTTCTAAATTTATATCCTTTAAAATTGTCGCTTCTGTTCCTTCTGTAACTGTTACAGTTATATCCCTTAGTTCTAACATAACATTCTTCACCCCCGCCCTTAATGTTCCCCATCTATTATAAAACATATTTCTACCTTTTTGGGGGAAAATCTATAAATCTTTCTCCAAAACTTTTATTTTTAAGTCTTTATTAAGATTTTTAAAGTCATGAAAAGCAGAAATACTTGGTAAACTTAAAAAGCTGTGCGCCAAAATCAGTCAGCACAGCTCTTTTCATTTAGCCTCCTCATTGTAATGCAAAAGGTGTACAGTAAGATGACTACTAACCCAATATCTCCTTTTTTAGCCTTCTGCCCGTTGGAGTTACCGCCAAGCCACCTTCGGACGTCTCTCTTAACGTCGGCGGTAAAGCACATCCTACTTGGTACATGGCAGTAACCACTTCATCGAAAGGAATGGCACTTTCAATGCCTGCTAACGCCATTTCTGCTGCAGTTAAGGCATTGGCGGTTCCCACAACATTTCTTTTGGAACAAGGTACCTCCACCAATCCTGCTACCGGGTCACAAACAAGGCCCAGGAGATTTTTTATAGCTATTGCACCTGCATGCAGGGCTTGCTCCGGCGAACCATTCATAATTTCCACCACAGCAGCAGCAGCCATGGCCGAAGCCGAACCTATCTCTGCCTGACATCCGCCTGCAGCGCCGGAAAGAGAGGCGTTTTTTGCAATCACTAAGCCTACGGCCCCTGCCGTAAACAATCCCTCCACCTGACGATCCTCCTGAAGCTCAAATGTTTCTGCCAAGCCAAACAAAACGCCGGGTAAAACACCGCACGAACCGGCAGTAGGAGCAGCCACAATCCGCCCCATTGCAGCATTAACTTCAGTAACACTTAAAGCAAAACTAATGGCTCTGGACATGGTGTATCCACAAACCGGTTTAGCATTTTGGCTGCGCCGCTGTAGTTTTTTTGCCTCTCCTCCAATAATTTTGCCCTTTAAAGTAAGTTTTTCATTTAATCCTTGGTAAACGCTTTTTTTCATTACTAGGAGGTGTGATCGCATTTCTTCATATACTGCTGCCGGCTCTTTTCCAGACTTGAAGCATTCATACTCCAACATTAACTGGTGTATGGGTAATTTCTTTTCCCTGCACAAACTAATTAAATCTTCTCCGTTCCTAATTTGCATAAAGCATCCCTTTCTTAAAAATTAAAACGGGCGTAATACCTTGGCCAGATAAATATAAGCATTTTTTTCTATCTCTGTCAGAACTGCATTAGAAATATCTTCATCTGTTTCAGCAATTAAGACTGCATTAGCGGATCTGTTCAGGCGAAAAACACGCATGAATGCCACATTTATCTTATATTTTGCCAAAACAGCAGAAATATCTGCTATAATGCCGGGGCGGTCTTGATGAAATGTAATCAGTGTCGTGTATTCTCCAGAAAACTCTACTTCCAAATCGTTAATGCTGATAATACGTACCTTGCCTCCTCCAAGAGAAGAACCAGTAACTTCCCACCTCTGGCCTGAAGCGGTTTCCATGGCAATGAGCACAGTATTGGGATGAACTTCTCCCAAATCTTTTTCCCGAAAACTATAAAGCAGTCCTTTTTCCTGCGCCAGTTGAAAAGAATTCTTAATTCTTTCATCATCGGGCTCTAACCCCAGTACACCGGCCACTAGCGCTTTATCCGTCCCATGTCCGCTATATGTTTTCGCAAAAGAGCCATGCAGATAAAAAACAACCTCTTTAATTTCCTCCCCGGCAATTTTTCTGGCCGTAAGCCCAAGCCGTGCCGCTCCGGCCGTATGGGAGCTGGATGGGCCAATCATAATAGGACCGATAACATCAAAAACTCCATATTCCTTCATTTTTCTCCGCCTTTGACATATTTTTTGAACACTGATTACAAAGCAATCTACTCCTTGATTTCGCCACCCCTCTTTATTTTCCTTTGATTTGAAGGAAAAATGCAGTATTTACAATACAAAAAGTCAGGGTATATTTACCCTGACTTTATTTCGCATAGTGGTGTCGGAGACGGGAATCGAACCCGTACGGTTGCCCACACGCCCCTCAAACGTGCGCGTCTGCCAGTTCCGCCACTCCGACACAGTAGAAGTTTTAAAGTCCACCAGTTAATATAACATACACAACTAAAATTTGCAAGTGCGATTTTTTTCGCTGATAGTGTCAACCCACTGTAGGGAAAAAATAATTTCACCAATCCTGAAAGGACGCCCACTCGAAATCACATTTATTCTACGGTGTTACGGTGTTGTTGACAATGAGCCTCCGCCGACATGAATTAT
>JAAZIQ010000078.1 GCA_012800795.1 Bacillota bacterium | reverse complement strand
GAACCCACGTATCTGGCTTGGAAGGCCAGCGCTCTACCATTGAGCTACACCCGCTTGCTAAGGTTTGGTCAGTAGAGGTTGGTTACAAACCTTCCCCTGCAGATTTAGGGCGATTTTAAATAATTTCCTGATAAATGGTAGTGGTCGGGGTGACAGGATTTGAACCTGCGACCCCTTGGTCCCAAACCAAGTGCGCTACCAAACTGCGCTACACCCCGATTACTGCAAAGAACAGTATACCAGATATCCGGGCTAATTGTCAAAGGAAATATCTTCTTTTTCCTGCCGGCAGACTAAAAAATTTCTTTTGCGGCCAAGTCCTGCAGGATTTGACGAAGCTGTGCCAAAGCAAGGGCACGATGGCTTATTTTATTTTTCTCCGCTGCTGCCAGTTGTGCAAAAGTCACACCAAGTTCCGGGAGGAAAAACAAAGGGTCATACCCAAATCCACCGGTGCCAAGCGGTTTTTCCAAAATTATACCTTCGCAGACTCCTTCGGCAAAAAGCGTTTTTTCCCCAGGATAGGCCAGTGCAACTACCGCTCGAAAGCGGGCCGTCCTTTGGGCAGGAAATATGCCCTTTAATTCCTTTAAAAGCTTAGCATTATTGTCAGCATCAGTGGCCGCCGGCCCGGCAAAACGTGCCGAGTAGACACCCGGAAGGCCGCCTAACGCATCCACTTCTAAACCTGAGTCATCTGCCAGCGTTAGCTCACCGGTATGGGCGGCAACCAATTCTGCCTTTATTGCCGCATTCTCCCAAAAAGTTGAGCCGGTCTCTTTAATTTCCCCTACTTCCGGGTAATCATGCAGTGATAAAACAGTATAGGGCAAACCGGCCAGCAGTTCCCTGTATTCCGCCAGTTTGCCTAAATTGCTCGTTGCTATCACTAATTTCATCATTTTAATTCCCCAATAAAATTTGTTTTTGTAGCTTTATAACCTGGGCTATGCCGCTTCCAGCCAAATCCAACATGGCATTTAGCATTTCTCTGGAAAAGGGTGCCCCTTCCGCAGTACCCTGTATCTCCACCAGCTTACCGCTGTCTGTCATCACAATATTCATATCTACCTCGGCTCTGCTGTCCTCATTATACGCCAAGTCCAAGAGCAGCTCATTATCAACTAGGCCTACGCTGATGGCTGCCAAAAAATCAGTAATAGGCAACTCCGCTAATACACCATCTGAAACCAACTTTGATAAAGCCAAATACATCGCTACAAAAGCCCCACTGATGGAGGCAGTTCTTGTTCCTCCGTCTGCCTGAATAACATCACAATCCAGCCAGATAGTACGCTCACCCAGTGCATTTAAATTAACCACTGAACGCAGGGCTCGTCCAATCAAACGTTGTATTTCTGAACTGCGGCCAGAAATATTTCCCCGCTCCCGCATAGTCCGCACTTCTGTTGCACGGGGCAGCATAGCATATTCTGCAGTTACCCATCCCTGATTCAAGCCACGTAAAAAAGGTGGGACCTTTTCCTCCACCGTAGCCGTGCATATCACTTTCGTGTCACCCAATTCGATTAACACCGATCCCTCCGGAGCTTTTAAAAAATGCGGTGTAATTATCAACGGGCGCATTTGATCTAACCGCCGTCCATCAAGTCTCATGCAAATCCTCCTGGTAGGTAAATTAATTTATACTAAACATTATACTGCTTGAAATACTTTCATGCAATCTATGCTGTTTTTCTTATTCCACTAAATTCCATTGTTTTGGCCGACCAAAAGTTGAAGGGAAATTTATTGCCGTTCCCACTGCAGGCTCTTTACCATTTACCAGCAGCTCCACCGACGCAATGCCCTCCAGCTCCGTAAAGCTAAGCGCAATTTGTTGCCTTAGGCAATCAGCCATTAATTGATCTTCCAGCTCCATTTCACCCGTTAAATGTAAAGTTACCTTTCCTTCCAAACATTTTACGCTTTCTATTTTGACCGATTGCGGAAAGGCCGAAAATAAAGGTCCAATCAAGGGGCCGGCTAGCAACTCCTCTGCTATGGTCTGCAGCAAGTCCTCAGTTTTTTTAACCACACGAGTTACAGGCACATAAAAAATATCTTCTCCCGTCCGATGGCAAAAATAAAGCGTAATACGTTCTGTTTCCGCGAAGTCGTCAATATTTGCAGCGATTTGCAAATTTAAGCCTGACTCGCGGGAAAAAGGCTCATCCATAGTAGCCCCCCCGGGGAAAACGGCTTTTTGCTTTTCCACCAAAATTTCCACGGCATCAATGGAAGCAAATTCAGTCAAAGTATAAATTAGACCGTTAAGCACAAGGCGCTCATTTTCCCGTGGATAATTTAAAAAATCTTTACTAAAATCTACACGTGCCAGACCATTATGTAAAGATATCCCCAAAACTTCAGTCCCTGTCGGCAGTAGTGGCTGAAAACCCAAAGCCGCAGCTGCTGCAGGCAAATTGCCTTCTGTACAATAACGAAGGGTAGCTTTGGCAATCCCTTCCTCCCAGGGCAGATAAACTCGTACCGGTATCAGAACCTGCCAACTCTTTTCAGGCAGATATAAAATGGTTTCCCGCAAATTTAATTTGCTCTCCGGTATTTGAGGCAGCCTGTCCCCATCCTGCCGGGACGGCTCTTTTTTTTGCTGCAGCAGTGAACAACCGCTGCCAATAATACAGCAAAGCAGCAATAAAAAGATTAACCATTTGCGCATAATTTTCCCCCTGTATATGATCCTACTCCAATCTATGAAAACAAGGGGAAAGATATGCAGTTTAAGGCAACAAAAGCTGATAGGTGGAAAGGGAACACTGCAGAAGCGATTCACCAATGGCATTAAAAGCTCCCGGGTTACCGCTGACAAAAAAGCGATGTTTTACCGTTTCCGGCGCTGCCTGTCGCAGCATATTCCCTTTGCTTAAGATGTTTTTTGCTTCTAAGGCCGTCTCTGCAGCCGAAGAAATCAGCTTAACATCGGGACCCATCACTTTACTGATAACATGGGACATTAAAGGGTAATGCGTACAACCTAAAATTAAAACATCTACGCCTGCTTCCTTTAAGGGGCGCAAATAATGTTCGGCAACACAAAGAGCCTCCGGTGAATCTACTAAACCATTTTCTACGATTAATACAAACAAGGGGCAAGCTTGAGAATAAACCTGCACCGTGGGGTCATGGCGTTTGATAGATTCCTCGTAAGCTTTACTAGCTATTGTCCCCTCCGTACCAATCACACCAATTTTTTTTCTTTTGGTCTGACGTAATGCCGCCCGCACACCGGGCTCAATGACGCCAATAATGGGCAGGGAAAACTCTTGCTGATAATAAGGTAAACCTGCCGCCGTTGCAGTATTACAAGCAACAATAATTAATTTTACTTCCTGCGTGATGAGAAAATTTATAATTTGGCTGGCAAATCCCCGGACTTGTGCTTGCGGCCTGGAACCATAGGGCATCCTCGCCGTGTCACCGTAATAAACAATCTTTTCTTGTGGCAGTTGCTTCATAATTTCCTTTACTACTGTCAGGCCGCCGACACCTGAATCCAGCAGGCCAATGGCATGATTACTATTCATAAAATCCTCCAGCTTTTATTTTGCTTTGATTTTGCTAAAATAGCCCCCTAGAATCTTTCTTGTATCCATAATGCTGACAAAAGCGCTTTGATCTGCTTCATGAACAATAGAAAGAAAATCGGGAATATTTTTTCGTTTCAACAGAACATGCAGAATTTGATGCATACCCTCACGGCCGCGGCCTTCAACAATGGTAACGCCAAAACCTTCTGTACGCAGCTTCTCTGCCAAGGTTTCGGACTCGTTCAAAGAAATTACTTGGGCTGTTGCATAGCCGATCGCCAGACGTTCTTCCACATAACCGCCTACATATGTACCTGCCGAAAAGCCCAAAGCATATGCAATCAAAAGAATGGGATGCTCCAAACTGCCAATTACACGGCTCAAAGCCAATACATAGATACAAACCTCACAAAAACCGATCACCGCGGCAGTTACAGAACGTCCACGCATAATCATTAATATTCTTATTGTTGATAATGTTACATCACTAACCCTAGCTAAAAAAATAAAAATAATATTTAATAATAAAGACATCTTTAAACCACCATGATTAAGTCTATATAATGGTGTAAAAAGAAAAATAAGTTGAGCCAAAGCTCATGCCTCGGTTAGAATATAGTTACCCAACAATATCAAACCGAGGAGGATGAACCATGGCTCAGTTTAATATTACT
>JAAZIQ010000077.1 GCA_012800795.1 Bacillota bacterium | reverse complement strand
GAATTACATCCATGAGGAACCTCCGCCTCCTTTTAGGGGGTATTCATTCTGCTAGAATGTGAGGTTCCTCTTTCTATTTTAAATAGATTTTTCCTTCAAAAACCTATAGTAATTTTACACTAACCTTTTATTCCCACTCGATTGTGGCTGGAGGCTTACCGGTAATATCGTAAACAACGCGATTAACATGCGGCACTTCATTGACAATACGGTTGGAGATAGTTGCCAATAATTCATAGGGGAAACGATACCAATCGGCCGTCATGCCGTCCTGGCTGGTGATAGCACGCAGCGCAACTGTATAGGCATAAGTACGTTTATCCCCGCTTACGCCTACAGAACGGATATTAGGCAGCACACAAAAAGCCTGCCAAATCTCACGATAAAGTCCTGCATTTTTTATTTCCTCCACCATGATGGCATCTGCAGCCCGCAAAACAGCTAATTTTTCCGGCGTTACTTCCCCTAAGATCCGGATAGCGAGGCCCGGCCCGGGGAAAGGATGCCGCCAAACAAGATCTGCCGGTAATTTTAGTTCTTCCCCTACACGCCGCACTTCATCTTTAAAAAGGTATTTTAAAGGTTCAATTAATTTAAACTGTAAATCTTCCGGCAGCCCGCCCACGTTATGATGAGATTTTATCACACCGGAGGTGGCTGTGCCGCTTTCAATAATATCGGGGTAGACCGTGCCCTGCACCAAATAATCAATTTTACCAATTTTGGCAGCTTCCCGTTCAAAAACGCGTATAAACTGGTTGCCTATGATTTTGCGTTTCCCTTCCGGATCCGTTACTCCTGCCAACTTGTTTAAAAATTCGTCAGCAGCATCAACTTTAATTACTTTCATTTTAAAAAGGCGGGAAAAAGTATCCATGACTTGGTCAGCTTCCCCTTGACGCAGCAGGCCATGATCAACAAAGATGCAGGTTAAGCGGTCCCCGATGGCCTTATGCACTAAAACTGCAGCTACCGAACTGTCAACACCTCCTGATAGCCCGCACACCACCTTCTCATCTTTTCCCACGGTTTCCCTGATTTGTTTTACAGTAGCCTCAATAAAAGACTTCATAGTCCAATTACCTGTCAATTTAGCTTCTTTAAATAAAAAATTTTTCAGAATATCCATACCACCTGCAGTATTAATTGCTTCGGGGTGAAACTGGACAGCATAAAACTTTTTCTCTGCATTAGCCATTGCCGCCACCGGCACGTTGTCAGTAGAAGCAGTAACTGAAAATCCTGGCGGTGCTTTTTGCACATAATCGCTCTGGTTCATCCAGACAGTTGTTTCATTTCCTAAGCCGGCAAAAAGATCTTGATGGTCAAGAATAGATAATGTAGTTTGACCGTATTCCGACGACCTGACAGGATGAACTACCCCCCCTAAGTCTCTGGCCATTAACTGCATTCCATAGCAAATCCCCAGAATCGGTATGCCCAACTGATAAATTTGCAGATCTGCTGCCGGGCTGTCCTCATCGTACAAGCTTTTAGCCTCCCCGGAAAACACTAATGCTTGCGGGCTTGAAGTTTTGATTTGCTCAATATCAGCAGTATAAGGCAGTATTTCACAGTAAACATTAAGCTCCCTGATGCGGCGCGCGACAAGCTGTGTATATTGTCCGCCAAAATCTAAAACAAGCACTTTATCATATGCCAAATTTTCCACCTCACCTACTATACTCAGCTTTTATAATCTACTACAGATTCCCCTTCTTCGACATAAAAAACAAGATACCTGCTTAGGGGCAGAGAAAACATTGGCAAGGCCGGCCCTAGTTCACTAGTAGCATCAAGCAAATTACATTCTTTATGCATAAATGACTCTCTTTTAAAATCAAAAAATATAATAATTCTTTCTCTCCGACAAAAAAAGAGCACTTGCAAAAGCAAGTACTCTTTTTTATCTTACATCATGGGCATTTGTCCTGCATTGGCAGCGGCAGCAGCCTGATTCTCTTCAGGCTTTTCAACTACAACCGCTTCTGTTGTCAGGAACATGGCTGCAATGCTGGCAGCATTCTGCAAAGCAGAACGAGTCACTTTAGCCGGATCAGGAATTCCGGCTTCAATCATATCGACATAAGTATTTGTTGCAGCATTATAGCCGATACCGGGAGCGGCTTCTTTTACTTTTTCAACCACAATGGAGCCTTCCATGCCGGCATTGTCGGCAATTTGACGTACAGGCTCTTCTAAAGCACGACGGATGATATTAACGCCAATCAGCTCGTCGCCCTCTGCTTCTACTTTGTCTAAAGCAGGAATAGCATTAATATAGGCAGTACCGCCACCAGGGACAATACCTTCTTCCACCGCAGCACGAGTTGCTGAAAGAGCGTCTTCAATCCGTGTTTTCTTCTCTTTCATTTCTACTTCTGTGGCTGCACCCACTTCTATGACAGCGACACCGCCGGCCAGTTTAGCCAAACGCTCCTCCAGTTTTTCTCTATCATAATCAGAAGTGGTCTCACCAATTTGTACGCGGATTTGAGAAATACGTTTCTTAATTTCATTGGGATCTCCGGCACCGTCCACAATGACTGTCTCTTCTTTTGTAATGCGAGCCTGACGGGCACGTCCCAACATACTAAGGTCCACACTCTTAAGGTCAATGCCAAGCTCGTCGGAAACAACCTGCCCACCGGTTAAAATAGCTATATCTTGCAGCATATCTCTGCGGCGATCACCAAAGCCGGGGGCTTTAACTGCCACACAGTTAAAGGTACCGCGCAGCTTGTTAACAATCAAGGTAGCCAAGGCTTCGCCTTCCACATCTTCTGCAATAAGCAGTAAAGGTTTGCCGGACTGTACTACTTTTTCTAAGAGGGGGAGAATTTCCTGTGCATTACTGATTTTACGGTTGGTTGCTAAAATATAGGGCTCTTCTAAGATGGCCTCCATTTTCTCCGCATCGGTAACCATATAGGGAGAAATGTAGCCGCGGTCAAACATCATCCCTTCCACAACTTTGAGATCGGTAGTTAAGCCTTTAGACTCTTCAGTGGTAATAACGCCGTCTTTACCCACTTTTTCCATTGCTTCGGCAATAAGATCTCCGATATCTTTATCATCTGCAGAAATAGCAGCAACTTGTGAAATAGCTTCTTTGGTTTCGATGGGACGGGCTTGTTCTTTAATTGCTGCTACTGCAGCTTGGGTTGCTTTTTCAATACCGCGTTTAATGGCCATGGGATTGGCACCGGCGGTAACATTTTTAAGACCTTCACGAATAATAGCCTGAGCCAATAAAGTAGCGGTAGTAGTTCCGTCTCCTGCCACATCCTGTGTTTTAACGGCAACCTCTTTTACCAGCTGCGCCCCTAAATTTTCAAAGGGATCTTCCAGTTCAATTTCTCTGGCAATAGTGACGCCGTCGTTAGTAATCAAGGGAGCACCAAATTTTTTATCTAGCACGACGTTACGCCCCTTGGGCCCCAAAGTAACTTTTACTGTATCTGCCAGTTGATTAACGCCTCTCTCCAGTGCGCGACGTGCTTCTTCGCGAAAATATAACTCTTTGGCCATTAATTTCTCTGCCTCCTTTATATTTTAGTTGCTATGTGCTGTTTAAACTAATTTGCCCAAGATATCATCCTGGCGCATAATTAAGTATTCGACACCATCTAATTTTACTTCAGTACCTGCATATTTCGAGAAAAGGACGCGATCACCCACGGCAACATCCATTTCAACACGGGTACCGTTATCTAAGATGCGGCCACTACCTACGGCGACAACTTCGCCTTCCTGGGGTTTTTCTTTAGCCTTTTCCGGCAAAACTATTCCGCTGGCCGTTTTTTCTTCAACCTCCAATGGTTTGATGACCACGCGATCACCTAAAGGTTTAATTCTCATACTGTGAGACCTCCTTTATTTTAAGTGGGTGTATTGTTGTTAGCACTCCCTACCTGCGAGTGCTAATAGTCACATTAGTTATAGTATATAAAAAAAAGTTGAAAAGCAAATCCACCGGAAGTAATATTTTAGCAATAAGTCGCATTTATTACATATTAACACAATATTATGGCGTTTTTCTTCTATTATCTTCTTTTTCCTCTATTTTCTTTTGCTAAATAACAAGAAAAAGCCAACAGGGGAAAATTTTGCATACAACAGGGATAGTATATACTTTAGATATGTTTTTATACATTTATTTTCACAAAAACAGCACCTTAAAGTTGCTCGTATTACGGCCTTGCTTGACATTCCCTTCAATTACAAAGATAATAAAACTACGGAGGTGGCTTAAAATGCCAAAATACCGCCATTTTAAGCGTTACCGCGAAATTGCCAATAGTGTTGTCCGTCATGGTTTTGGACATTTTATTACACAATTAGGCTTGGCACATTTGCTGCCCTCCGTTCGCAGTGCTCGTGAATCAGATCAGGCCATCCTGCAGTATTCACGGGCACAGCGTCTACGCATGCTTTTAGAAGAATTGGGGCCAACTTTTATTAAATTAGGACAATTGCTTTCGACTCGTCCTGATTTACTGCCGCGTGATATACTTGACGAACTGTCGCATCTACAGGATCGTGTTCCTTCTTTTCCTTTCGCAGATGTTCAATCCATTATTCGTGAGGAACTGGCTTCTCCTCCGGAAGAAATATATACGGACTTTGACTCCGAACCTTTGGCTGCTGCTTCCATTGGACAAGTCCATCGTGCCCGCCTTTGTAACGGAGAACAAGTTGTAGTTAAAGTTCGACGCCCCCATATTATTGAACAAATGCAAATGGATTTAGAAATACTTTTGAATATTTCCCGTTTAGCCGAACAAAGAACAAGCTGGGGGAAAATGTATCATTTAAGCGATATTGCTTTGGAGCTGCAGCATTCCATTGAAGAGGAGCTAGATTATTTGCTCGAAGCAGAAAATGCTGAACAGATGCGCCACAACTTTCGCTATCGGCAAGATGTCCTGATCCCTAAAATCTACTGGGAACAAACCACAGAAGCTGTCTTAACAATGGAATATGTACCAGGCATTAAATTAAATAATCCACAGCAATTGAGAAAAGCCGGCCATAATCCCACACATATTATCCATAAACTGGTAGACATAATGTATACACAGATTTTCGACCATGGTTTTTTTCACGCTGACCCACACCCCGGCAATATAGCAGTTGCTGACGATGGACGCATAATCTTTATGGATTTTGGGGTAATGGGACGCCTCAGGGGGGAACGCAAACGCCAATTTATTCTTTTCCTGTTGGGCATTGTTACCAAAAACCCGCGCCACTTAGTAAGTTCACTGCAAAATATGGGAGTTTTATCTCATCATGTTGACCGTAAAGCACTGCGGCGTGATGTGGAAAGATTACTGGATAAATATCTTGATACTGCCTTAAAAAAAATAAATATTGGCAAAGCAGTGGCAGAAATCTTCTCCCTTACATACCGGTATCATATTCGTATCCCGGCAGAGTTTACCTTACTGGGCAAAACCATTATGACGCTGGAGGGAGTCATTGAGGATCTTGATGCGGATATTAAACTAATTGATTTGCTGCATCCTTATGCAGGTCGGCTAACGCGGGATCGTTTTTCAGCTGAAGCAATAAAAGAAGTAGTAACGGAACATTTTTTTGAAACAACCGACTTTTTCTTCTCACTGCCACGACGGCTTAATGAACTTTTGGACCGTTTAGATACAGAAGGTCTGCCGTTTCAAATGCATTTTCCCGACTGGAAAGAAACCATCCGGCATCTCGACCGTTTAGCCAACCGCCTCACTTTTAGTATTGTTTTATTGTCTTTCAGCATTATTATGGCCGCTCTAATTATCGGTGCAGGCATGGTAACTTCCATTGCCGGAGAAAATGTTATTCTCTGGCGGCTGCCCATTATAGAAATTGGTTTTATTGTGGCAATCGGTATGGCCATCTGGCTGCTGTTGGCAATTCACCGCAGTGGTAAACTATAAAAAGTGCGTTCTTTTCGCGAACGCACTTTTTATTTATTTAAAGCTATTTTTGCCTGCTTCAGCTGCTCTTTTACTGCACTTTGCGCGGTACCGCCATAGGAAGAACGCGCCTCCACACATGCATGCGGTGTGAGGCAAGTAAGGGCATCCTCAGCAAAAAGTGCACTATGTGCCTTTAATTCTGTCACCGTTAAATCAGTAAGGAGGCGTTTTTCAGCAATGCATTTTCTCACCAGGCGCCCCACAACAGCATGTGCTTCGCGAAAAGGCAAGCCTTTACGCACCAAGTAATCAGCCAAGTCGGTGGCAATGGCAAAATCACCCGCTACGGCTTTATACATTCTTTGTTTATCTATTTTCATTGTTCGCAGCAGCGCAGCATAGAGAGCTAAACAATTTTTAATGGTATCAACCGTATCAAAAAGGCCTTCTTTATCTTCCTGCAAATCTTTATTATATGTCAGCGGTAAACCTTTCAGCGTAGTTAAAAGCGCCAAAAGATGCCCATACACCCTGCCGGTTTTTCCCCTTACCAGTTCAGCTACATCCGGATTTTTCTTTTGCGGCATAATGCTAGAGCCGGTGGCGAAAGCATCATCCAATTGAATAAAGCCAAATTCTTGCGAATTCCAAAGAATAATGTCTTCACTTAGGCGGCTCAAGTGAGTCATTAGTAAGGAAGCATTGGCCAAAAATTCCACCACAAAATCACGGTCGCTAACAGCATCCATACTGTTTTCATAAACATAGGTAAAACCTAATTCAGCCGCAACCATTTTAGGATCAATGGGAAAAGTGGTTCCGGCAAGGGCGCCGGCACCTAAGGGTGAATAGTCGGCACGTTTATACGCATCCCAAAAACGCTCCCTGTCGCGCTGCAGTTTCCAAAAGTATGCCAATAAATGATGTGCAAAAAGCACCGGCTGTGCGCGCTGCAAATGTGTATAGCCGGGCATCACAGCGTCTAAATTTTCTTCCGCTACCGTTAGTAGTACCTGCTGCAGATTTTTGATTAAAGCTACTGTCTCCTCAATTTCTTTTTTGACATAAAGATGCATATCCAGCGCCACCTGGTCATTACGGGAACGGGCTGTATGTAGCTTGCCGCCAACCGGACCGATTTTATCCAGGAGGCGCTTTTCCACATGCATGTGAATATCTTCCAGCTCTGCCGTAAGCTCCAGTTTGCCTTCTTTAATCTCCACCAGTATTTCGGCCAACGTCTTATTGATCAATTCAGCTTCTTCCGCAGTAATGATCCCACAGGCCGCCAGCATCCGGCAGTGCGCCATACTGCCGCGGATATCCTCCTCATAAAGCCTTTGATCAAAACTAATGGAGGCATTAAATTCCTCCACCAAGGAATCGGTTTCTTTATCAAATCTCCCGCCCCAAAGTTTCATGAGATCTACTCCTTATACTCTTTCTTCATCAACCCCTGCACTTTTAGGGGTAGTCCAAACAGATTGATAAAACCTTCTGCATCCCGCTGGTTATATATGTCATCGGCTTCAAAAGTAGCCAAGTCTTCCCGGTAGAGGGAGTAGTCTGATGAGCGGCCGGCCACCATTACATTGCCTTTATATAGTTTTAACCGCACTGTTCCGGTTACATTGCGCTGTGTACAGTCAAAAAAGGCATCCAAAGCCTCTCTCAGCGGCGTATACCAAAGACCGTAATAAACCAGTTCGCCGTATTTAACGGCTGCCATTTCTTTAAAATGGGCAGTTTCACGATCCAAAGTCAGTGCTTCAAGCTCACGGTGCGCATAATAAAGCAGCGTGCCGCCCGGTGTTTCGTAAATACCACGTGATTTCATGCCCACTAAACGATTTTCCACCATATCGACCCTTCCTACACCATGGCGTCCTGCGATGTTGTTTAAAGTAATCAGCAAAGCTACCGGATCAAGATTTTCACCGTTAACACTAACCGGTACACCTTCTTTAAAGCCAATTTCCACATACTCCGGAGTATCCGGCGCTTCAGCCGGATCCGTTGTTAGCAGAAACATATCTTTTTCGGGTTCCACATTAGGATCCTCCAAAATGCCGCCTTCATAACTGATGTGCCAAAGATTGCGGTCCATACTGTAGGGCTTATCTTTTGTCACCGGGACCGGAATGCCGTGCTTTGCCGCGTAATCTATGGCATCCTCGCGCGATCTGATATTCCAAAGGCGCCAGGGAGCAATAATCTTTAACTGCGGGGCTAAAGCTTTAATTGTTAATTCAAAACGCACCTGGTCGTTACCTTTTCCTGTGGCACCATGCGCTACAGCCTCAGCCCCCTCTTTTAACGCCACCTCCACCAAACGCTTCGCAATAACCGGACGGGCAATAGCACTGCCCAACAAATATTTTTGCTCATACAACGCACCTGATTTCAAGAGGGGAAAAATAAAGTCGCTCATAAATTCATCACGTAGGTCTTCAATATATATTTTGCTGGCACCTGACTGCAGTGCTTTTTCCTCCAGCGGCGCCAATTCCTCGCCCTGCCCCACATCGGCTGCCATGGCAATAACTTCGGCATGATAAGTTTCTTTAAGCCACTTTATAATGATTGATGTATCCAAACCGCCAGAGTAAGCCAATACTATCTTTTTCATAGCCATTCCTCCCTTTCAGTTATTATAATAATTTAGCCAAAATTGCTTTTTGCATATGCAAACGGTTCTCCGCCTGGGCAAAAACAACCGACTGCGGTCCTTCCAGCACATCTTCCGTTACTTCTTCACCGCGATGCGCCGGCAGACAATGCATAATAACAGCATCTTTTGCCGCCTCTGCCACTAAATCTGCATTTACCTGATATGGCTTAAATATTTCCAAGCGCTTTTCTCTTTCCTCTTCCTGCCCCATACTCACCCAGACATCAGTATAGATTATATCGGCATCTTCGACAGCAGCTTTGGGATTAGTAGTAACTAAAACAGTGCTGCCATGAACTTTTGCATTTTCCAGAGCTTGCGTCACAATCTCTGCCTGGGGCTGATAATTCCGTGGACTGGCAACCGCCACATGCATTCCCATTTTACTGCAGGCTAAAAGCAGAGAATGGGCCACATTATTGCCATCACCGACATACGCCAATTTTAAGCCCTGCAGTCTCCCTTTATGTTCCCAAATTGTCAGTAAATCTGCCATGGCTTGACAGGGGTGGAGTAAATCAGTCAGTCCGTTGATAATGGGGATATCGGCATGCTCTGCCAATTCCAGAGCATCGGCGTGAGCAAAAGTACGGATCATAAGTCCATCTAAGTAGCGGGAAAGAACACGCGCTGTATCTCTAATGCTTTCGCCGCGTCCTATTTGCAAGTCACTAGCATTTAAAAAAAGTGCATAACCACCCAAATGCACCATTCCTACTTCAAAGGAAACACGAGTTCGCGTAGAAGCCTTCTGAAAAATCATGCCCAGCGTTTTCCCCGGCAAAAGAAGCTGAGGTTTCCCTTCCTGCCAATCTTTTTTGAGCAAAAGGGCAAAATCAAGTAACTCCTGGAGTTCAGCCTGGGTAAAATCATTAACCGTTAAAAAATCCCTGCCCCTTAATCCGCCCATTTTCCTCTCTCTCCCTTTCTTTATCGCCGCTGTTTTTGTAAATATTCCTGCAAGGAAATGACCTTCGGATGCAGATGCCCTGTGGCTTTACGCAGTAAAATTTTAAAAAAGGCTGTAGTTGTATCAACTGCCGTTAAACAGGGCACGTTATATTCCACACATGTTCGCCGCACCTGATATCCTGTGGTGGTTATATTTTTACCATAGGTGGGTGTGTTGACAACAAAATCAACTTGCCCTGTACGAATTAAATCAAGCACATTGGGCAGACCCTCCCCCACTTTATTGACAATTTCAATGTTGGCTGCTCCCGCCATGCGCAGCGCCTGTGCCGTACCGGAAGTAGCATAAATTTTAAAGCCGGCATCATAGGCCTGTAAAAGTACACTAATCAGTTCCTTTTTATCTTTGTCGGCCACACTGGCAAGGATTCTTCCTTCTGTCGGGAAAGAAAAATCGCTGGCCAGCATAGTTTTGTATAATGCATCTGCAAATTCATCATCAATACCCAATACTTCACCTGTGGATTTCATTTCCGGCCCCAAGGAAATATCTACCTGCTGCAGTTTGGCAAAGGAAAATACAGGAGCTTTAACTGTTACATAGGGTGGAGGCGTCGCCAAACCATGTCCGTATCCCATGTCACTTAAAGTTTCCCCCAGCATAATCCGTGTTGCCAGGGACACCAAAGGTATTCCCGTCACTTTGCTGATAATAGGAACGGTGCGGCTGGCCCGCGGGTTAACCTCCAGCACATATACCCTGTCCTGCCAGACTACATATTGGATATTAACTAAACCGCGTATACCTAAAGCTAAAGCAATACGCACTGTATATTCTGTAATAGTTGCTATTATTTGCTCTGAAAGGGATTGGGGCGGGAAAACAGCCATGGAATCTCCTGAATGGACACCAGCACGTTCAATATGCTCAAAAATTCCGGGAATCAGCACAGTGGTACCGTCACAGACTGCATCCACTTCTACTTCTGTACCCAATAAGTAGCGATCAATTAAAACGGGATGTTCTTGTGATATATTGGCTGCCAGCTTCAAATAAGTAAAAAGCTGTTCTTCATTGTGTACAATTTGCATGGCCCGCCCGCCAATCACATAGGAAGGGCGAACCAAGAGCGGAAAACCCAGACGGTTGGCAACACCAAGCGCTTCATGCCGGGAAGAAACGGCCACCCCATCCGGCTGCGGTATTCCTAAAAGCAGTAGCAGCTTATTAAATTTCTCTCGATCTTCAGCTAGATCAATGGCCTCTACGGATGTGCCTAGAATTTTTACTCCTGCTTTTGCCAGTGCGCCTGCCAAATTTATAGCTGTCTGGCCGCCAAATTGAACAACTACTCCTTCAGGCTGCTCCCTTGCCACCACCGCCAGCACATCTTCTACCGTAAGGGGCTCAAAATAAAGTTTATCGGCACAATCAAAATCAGTAGACACTGTCTCCGGATTATTATTGATGATAATGGCCTGGCGTCCGGTTTTTTTGATGGCCCAGACACTGTGAACAGAACAATAATCAAACTCTATTCCCTGCCCAATGCGAATGGGACCTGCACCAAGAACAAGTATTTTCTCCTGTTTATCGTCTGCTAATTTTCCTTTTCGGTTATAAGTTGAAAAATAATAGGGTGAAAAACGATCTGCATAACTTTCAACGGTTTTAAATGCCGGAAAAAGTTCAAACTCCCGACGTTTTGCCCCAATTTCCTCCGCTGCTACGCCCATACAGGCAGCAATTTCACTATCGGCAAAGCCTAATTGTTTATAGTGGCGTAACTGCTCTGCTGTTAATTGCGCAAGTGATAAGGTTTGCAGTTTTTTTTCAGCATCCGTGATATTTTTAATTTTCTTAATAAAAAATGGAGCAATGCCGGTAATACTTGCTATATATTCCACTGACAGGCCACGGCGCAATACTTCTGCCAAGATAAAAAGACGTTCATCAGTTGGCTTTTTTAACTCTTCCAGCAAACTATGTTCACTGATTTGTGCAAGTGCAGGCATGCGTAGGCCGCTTTGGCCAATCTCCAGCGAGCGAACCGCTTTAAGTAAAGATTCTTCTATGGTGTATCCAATGGCCATCACTTCGCCTGTAGCTTTCATTTGCGTTCCCAAACGCCTATCGGCCACATGAAACTTATCAAAAGGCCAGCGGGGAATCTTTGTTACTACATGATTTATACTCGGCTCCATACAAGCCGGGGTTTTACCGACATTATTAAATATCTCGTGCAGATGCAAACCAATGGCTATTTTTGTCGCCACTTTAGCGATGGGATAGCCTGTGGCTTTGGAGGCTAAAGCGCTGGAACGGCTGACGCGAGGATTAACCTCTATTACAAAATATTCTTTGCCGTGGGGGTGCAGAGCAAATTGGACATTGCAGCCACCCTCTATCTCCAGCGCACTGATTATTTTCAATGCTGCCGCCTGCAGCAGTTGATATTCTGCCGCAGATAAAGTTTGGGCCGGTGCAAATACGATAGAATCCCCTGTATGCACGCCTACCGGGTCAAAATTTTCCATGGAGCATATGGTAACGCAATTATCTAAAGCATCCCTCATTACTTCAAATTCAATTTCCTTCCAACCCGCCACACTGGTTTCCAGCAAAACCTGCTTAATCAAACTGTATTTTAAACCTCTTGCAACTACATCCCTTAATGATTGGTCATCTGTGGCAAAACCGCCGCCGGAACCGCCTAGGGTATAGGCAGGACGAACAATCAGAGGATAGCCAACCTGTGCGGCAAAAGATAATGCTTCATCAACTGAAGAAACGATGGCACTGGGAGGAACAGGTTCACCTATTGCCAGCATCATTTCCTTAAAAAGCTCCCGATCCTCGGCACGCTTAATCGCAGCTAATGGTGTTCCTAAAAGGCGAACATTATATTTTGCCAGCACACCTTTTTCAGCCAGTTCTTTTGCTAAATTTAAAGCTATCTGCCCACCCAATGTGGGTAGTAGGCCGTCAGGGCGTTCCCTGGCAATAATTTTTGCTAAAAAGTCCACAGTAAGGGGTTCCAGGTAGACGCGCTCTGCAATCTCCGGGTCAGTCATAATGGTGGCCGGATTGCTGTTAACCAGTACTACTTCGCAGCCTTCTTCATGCAGCGCTTTACAGGCTTGTGTACCGGCATAATCAAATTCAGCTGCCTGCCCGATTACAATAGGACCGGAACCAATGACTAAAACTTTTTGCAATCCCTCTGCTTTCGGCACTTTCGCGCCTCCTTCTAATCAAATGCTGTAAATACTTTTTGTAGTATTTCCGCAGCTGCATCAAAATCAGCTTCTGTGGCAATTAGCGGTGGCAGAAAGCGTAAAGTTTTCCCTCCAATACAATTTACTAAAAGCCCCTGTTCCTGACACAATGACACAACTTTTGCTCCGTCGCCATTAATTTCTAACCCTATCATTAAACCGAGTCCTCTGATGGAAACAATCCGGGGAGATGACAATTGCGCCAGTTTTTGTTGGAAATAATCTCCCAAATACTTTACCTGTTCAAGAAAACCATCTGCCAGTAAAATATCCAGTACCGTATTGGCTGCGGCACAAACAACAGGATTTCCGCCAAAGGTTGAAGCATGTTCGCCCGGAGCCAGTATTTCCGCCGCCTTAGCTTTGACGCACATAGCACCAATGGGCAGACCTCCACCCAAAGCTTTCGCTAAAGTAAAAACATCTGGTTCTACGCCATAATGCTCGTAAGCAAAAATCTTACCTGTCCTACCCATGCCGCACTGCACCTCATCAAAAATCAAAAGTAAATCATACTCATCGCATAAATGCCGCAGGCCCTGCAGAAATTCTGCTGTGGCAGGATAGACGCCCCCTTCACCCTGAACGGGTTCCACCAAAATGGCGCATGTTTTATCATTGATTTGGTCTGCAAATGACTGCAAATTATTAAACTCGGCATAGCGGAAACCAGGCAGCATGGGTTCAAACCCTTTATGGTATTTAGGCTGGCCGGTTGCCGTAACCGTGGCTAAAGTACGGCCGTGAAAAGATCTGTGGGCAGTAATAATTTCAAAGGCTTCACCTTTTTTTTGTTTACCGTATTTACGTGCTAATTTTATGGCTGCCTCATTAGCCTCGGCTCCACTGTTGCAAAAGAAAACTTTCTCGGCACAAGAATTTTTTACAAGCCGCTCTGCAAGGCGGATTTGCGGCTCCGTATAATACAGATTTGAAGTATGCATTAGTTGTTGTGCCTGCTGACAAATGGCACTGACAATTTGTGGATGACAATGTCCCAAATTATTTACGGCTAAACCGCAAACAAAATCAAGATAGCGTTTATCTTGCTCATCCCAGACATAAACGCCCTGCCCCCTTTTCAGCAGTAGAGTAGTTTCCGGCTGCCGGTTATAGGTATTGATAATATGCAAACGGTCCAAGCTTTTTAAGTCCAAAACTCTCCCTCCTAACTAGTTACCATGGTGCCAATGCCGTGATCAGTAAAAATCTCCAGCAGTAAAGAATGGGGAACTCTGCCATCAATGATGTGGGTACGGCTCACTTCATGCTCCAGCGCACGTAGGCAGGCCTCAACTTTTGGGATCATTCCTTTATTGATTTTTCCTTCTTCGATCATTTCCAGTGCTTTCGCCCGCGGCAAAGCTGAAATAAGCGAATCCGGCTTTTGTGCATTGGCAAAAATTCCCTCCACATCCGTTAAGATAATTAATTTCTCCGCCTGCAGTGCTGCCGCCAGTTCTCCGGCAACATGATCAGCGTTAACATTTAAACTTTCCCCTTCCAGGCCGACAGCAATGGAAGAAATTACAGGGATATAACCCTCACGGCTCAAAGTATATAAAACATCAGGATTAACTTTTATGATGTCGCCTACAAAACCCAGATCAACCGTTTCCGAGCTGCCGTTCATCCGTTCAGGGCCACGGCGGCGAGCCACCAATAAATTTGAATCTTTACCGGAAAGACCCACTGCCTTACCGCCAAATTGATTTATAAGACTGACAATTTCCTTATTTACCTTGCCTGTAAGCACCATTTCCGCTACTTCCACGGTTTCGGCGTCTGTTACACGTAAGCCATTAACAAAAACAGCTTCTTTTCCCAAGCGCTGCAACATCCGCGTTACCTCTGAGCCTCCGCCATGCACCAGAATTGGGTTAATGCCAATGAATTTTAAAAGAATAATATCCATCATGACTGATTTTTTTAATTCATCGGAAATCATGGCCTGACCGCCATACTTTATAACAAAAGTTTTGTTCACAAAAGTACGTATATAGGGCAAGGCTTCAATTAAAACACCCGCTTTCTCAATTAACTTCTTCATCTCATTAACCATATTTACACCTCCCTTTTTTCGCAGCTTCTAGCTGCGATAGCTGGCATTAATTTTTACATATTCATAGCTTAAATCGGTGCCCCAGGCTGTAACCTTTGCATTACCCATGTGTAAATCTATGATAATCCGAATGTCCTTCTGCTTTAATATTTCCTTTGCCTCTTCTTCAGCAAAATCAAGGCCCTGGCCGGCCTGCATTACTGGTAAATTTCCTAAGTAAATATCCACCCGCTCCGGATAAAGTTCTACCTCTGTCTGCCCCATGGCCGCTACAATGCGGCCCCAGTTGGCATCTTCACCAAAAAAAGCCGTTTTTACCAGATTGGAAGTCAGAATACCCCGTGCCAATTTTTTCGCGTCAAGTTCAGTAGCAGCATTTTTTACAGTAACTTCTATAAATTTGGTTGCCCCTTCACCATCGCGTACAATTTTTTGCGCCAGTTCACTATTAACCCGCTGCAGCAGCATCAGAAAACGATGATAATCTTCATTTTCTTCTTCAATTATTGGGTTGCCGGCCATTCCATTGGCTAAAACCATTACTGAATCATTGGTACTCGTATCACCATCAACGGTAATTAAATTATAAGAACGATCAACCGTATACTGTAAAGCCTTCTGTAGCAGAGAAGGAGTAATGGCGCAATCAGTGGTAATAAAGGCCAACATCGTAGCCATATTGGGATGAATCATACCGGACCCTTTAGCAATGCCTCCCACGGTAACCGTTTGCCCTCCAATTTCCAGCGCGTAAGCAGTAATCTTAGATACAAGGTCTGTTGTCAAAATGGCTTCGGCTGCCAGCGGCCCGCCGTCAGCTTTAAGCTGCCCTACTATGGCCCGAATACCTCTTTCTAACTTTGTCATGGGCAGGAACTGACCAATCACACCGGTTGAAGCTACCAACACATCATGCGGTAAAAGTCCCAGTAGTTTGCCCGTCAATTCTGTCATTTTTTGTGCATCTTTAAGACCTTGTTCTCCGGTACAGGCATTGGCATTGCCGCTATTGACAATAATAGCTTGTGCTCTGCCGTCAGCCAAATGCTTACGGCTGATAGTAACGGGTGCAGCCTGAAAACGATTCTGGGTAAACATTCCAGCGGCTGCCGCTGGAACTTGGGAATAAATCAGCGCCAAATCTTTCTCAGCCTGTTTTTTTATCCCGCTGGCAGTAGCTGCCGCCCAAAAACCCTTAGCAGCCGTTACTCCCCCTTCAACTTTACGAAATTTCATCGCTACTTTTCCTCCTACACAAGACCCGCTTCTTCGGGCCAACCCATCATGATATTCATATTTTGCACAGCCTGGCCTGCCGCACCTTTGACCAGGTTGTCAATGGCAGAAACAACTATTAGCCGCCCTGTACGGGGATCCAGTCGAAAAGCTATATCGCAGAAATTGGTGCCGCTGACATGTTTTGTTTCCGGCAGTTCTGTTTGAGGTAACAACCGAATAAAGGGTTCATCAGCGTAATGCTTTTGATAAGCGGCGTTAATGGTGGCTTCATCTACTCTTGCCGCACTGCGCACATAAATGGTGGAAAGTATGCCGCGAATCATGGGCACTAAATGCGGGATAAAAAGTAAAGTAATATTCCTGCCGGCTATATTACTCAACTCCTGTTCAATTTCCGGGGTGTGCTGATGAGCTGCTACCTTATAAGCCTTGAAGTTTTCCGTACACTCCGGAAAATGATACGCCAGTTTAGGTGAACGGCCGGCACCGGAAACACCGGACTTGGCATCCACAATAATATCTTCAGTCTCAATCAGGCCCTCGGCCAGCAGTGGTTTAAGCGCCAGTAAAACACTGGTAGGATAGCAGCCGGGATTGGCAATCAATTTTGCCTCTTTAATCTTTTCACGATTATATTCTGGCAGACCATAAACACTCACTGCCAAGTTTTCCCTACTGCTGTGTTCATAACCATACCAGGTCGGATACAAGGAAGGCTCTTTTAACCGAAAATCACCGCTAAAATCCACTATCTTTTTACCTGTATCTAAAAGTTTGGGCACTTCTTTAACCGACAAGCCATGCGGCAGGGCAGTAAAAATGAAATCACAGGCTGCCGCTTTTTTTAAATCAAACTTTTCCAGCGGCAACTCGCAAACAGAACGAAATTCCGGGTAGACTTGATCAAAACGCTGACCACTGAAGCTTTCACTGCTTATGTAATAAGGCCGTGCATAGGGATGATGAGCCAAAATGCTTACCAACTCTTTACCTGCATATCCTGTTGCACCTATTACTGCCACTTTCAACATTTCAAACACCACCTTAAAGTTTTTCTTAAACAAAAAACCTCTCCATCCCTAAAGGACGAGAGGTATATCTCGCGGTACCACCTTCATTGGCCAAAATGACCCAACTTTCCCTGTGCCAAGACACAGACAGCGTTAACGGGCTTACCCGGTGTAACCTACTAAGCAGACGCCGTTTGGCACACGGCTCAGAGGTGCGCTTCAGTATACCTTCCACAGCGGGCTCCCACCATCCCCGCTTCGCTGAGCTTCCAGTATACCTACTCTCCTCATCATTGCCTTCACAAATATACTAAATTAATTAAGCTATAGGTTAACACTGCTACAAAGAAATGTCAAGTACCAATTTTATTAGCTATTTTATGCTGCGTTTACAAAATCTTGCTTATTATTTTTTTCTTATTTATTTCTTTAATGCAGCTATTATTTCCAGCTCATAACTCATTAATGTCATAAGGGTCTATCCCCGACACAGCTTGGGGAGTATACCACTTATTATAAAAACAAAAATAATACAAGGACTTCTATGACACAACCTTTCTTATTATTTCCACCGCTCTTTGTATATCCTCCATACTTACATCTAAGTGTGTTACAAAACGAACGGTATATGTACCGGCTGTGCCGACCAAAACTCCCTCTGCAGCTAGTTTTTCAACAAATTCCCAGGCCGTCATTTTTTCCGTCTCCACCATTACCATATTAGTCTGTACTGTATCCAAATCTATTTTTAATCCAGGAAGCTCTGACAGCTCTGCGGCAAAATAGCGTGCTTTTTCATGATCATGGCTTAAAAGAGCAGTATTGTCTAAAGCTACTAGACCGGCTGCCGCTAAAACACCTGCCTGCCGCATACCGCCCCCCATGGCTTTGCGATAACGGCGTGCCTGGACAATGAAATCTTTTGATCCGGCTAAAATTGAGCCGACCGGTGCACCAAGCCCTTTTGACAAACAAAACATGACTGAATCGGCATAAACCGTTAAATCTTTTACATCGCACTGTAAATACAAGGCGGCATTAAAAATCCGCGCTCCGTCCAAATGCACTCTTAAACTGTATTCCTGTGCCAAACCATAGACAGCCTCCATTTGTTCAGGCCGCATCACAGTGCCGCCGGCACGATTAAGGGTATTCTCCAGGCAAATAAGTCTCGTTTTGGGGAAAAAACTTTGCGGGTCGCGAATATGCTCTCTTAAGTTGGAAATACCAAGATCATTATGAAGATTATCAACCGGATGTAGCTGTATACCGGAAAACATGGCAGCGGCAGCCATTTCATAATGGTAGACATGAGCCAATGAATCACAAATTACCTCTACGCCTCGTTCACAATGAGTCATAATGGCAAGTTGGTTGCCCATGCTGCCTGTTGGCACAAAAAGGGCCGCTTCTTTACCAACTATTTCTGCTGCTCTTTCCTCCAACAAATTTACTGTCGGGTCTTCACCGTAAACATCATCTCCCACTTCAGCGTTCATCATAGCTTCACGCATTTTCTGTGACGGCTTTGTAACGGTATCGCTGCGTAAGTCTATTGTTTTCAATACTCTCTTCCCCCTGATATTATAAGATTATACGTTCATGATTTGCATAAATATTAAACCGCCTGCCGCGAACAAAGCCTACCAGCGTTATCCCTAGCTTTTCTGCCAGTTCTATGCTTAGCGTTGTTGGTGCAGCTCGAGAAATGAGGACAGGAATGCCCAATTTTGCTGTTTTAACGAGGATTTCCGATGATACGCGCCCGCTGGTTGCCAGTACTTTGTCTGTAATTTCTATTTTGTCCTTTAGACACATACCAACCAGTTTATCTACAGCATTATGGCGGCCAATGTCTTCGCAAAAATAGAGAATATCCTCATCTGAACATAAGGCGGCGCTATGAATTCCTCCTGTTTGTTTAAATAAAATCGCCTTTTCCTGCAGTTTTTTCATTAACTGCATCACCTGTTCTGAAGTCAGGGAAAAATCAGACTGTACAGGATTACTCTTTAAGGCATCGAGGACGCTGTAAAAAACTGTCCCCTTACCGCAACCGCTGGTAATGGTTCTTTTGCCATACAATTTTTCCACTAAATCTCCGCCTTTGGTTTCTACGAAAATAAAGCTCTGTTCTTCATCAAAGCGCAAAGAGATAATATCGGCAGCATCCTTGATTAAACCCTCTGAACGCAAAAAGCCGATTGCCAGCATTTCCGGCATCTCCGGCGTGTATAGCAAAGTAACAAATTCCCGACCGTTAAGATAAATAGTTAAGGGTACTTCACGGATAACCGGATCCTCTACCATAAGAGCTTTTCCGGCTTTTACACTCACTATCTGCTTTATTTCCGTCCGCTGATCCATTTTCTCCTCCTTAGGATAAAAGCGGGTGCCTCAAGCACCCGCTTATTCCTTGCAATTATATTTTTTCAATGTTGACAGCGCAGGCTTTTAGTTCAGGAATTTTTGCCGTTGGGCATGTCTGTGGATTAGTAAGCAGGTTGGCGGCTGTTTCTTTAAAGTGGAATGTCATAAAGACTACTCCTGGAGGTACACTATCGGTAATCTTCAGACGCGTCTTTACTGAACCGCGGCGGGAACTTACTTTCACAATATCGCATTCCGTCACACCTAAAGCTTTAGCATCAAGGGGGTTAATCTGCATAAATTCCTCATCTTGTACAAAGCGCAGAGGCTTACTGCGGCGTGTCATTGTACCGGTATGGTAATGATGCAGAATACGGCCTGTTGTTAAAATAAAGGGATAATCTGCATCGGGAAGTTCTGCAGAATCCTGGTGCTCCACAGCACTAAAATGCCCAAAACCTTTACTGAACTTTCCAACATGCAGGATTGGCGTGCCGGGATGATCTGCGCCGGGGCAAGGCCATTGAATACCATTTGCACCCAAACGGTCGTAAGTGATGCCGGCATAGCTTGGAGTCAGCGCTGTAATTTCTTTAAAAATATCTTCGGCACAAGTGTAATTCCAGTCAAAATCCAGCTTATTGGCAAGCTCAACAAAAATCTGCCAATCAGCCTTAGCATTGCCACGCGGCCGCAATGCCTGATTTACTTTTTGCACACGGCGCTCAGTATTCACAAATGTGCCTTCTTTTTCGGCCCAAGTAACGGCCGGCAAAACCACATCGGCATATTGAGCCGTTTCTGTCATGAAAATATCCTGTACCACCAGGAAATCTAAAGTATCCATACACTGGCGGACATGAGCTGAATCAGGATCAGAAAGATAGGGATTTTCACCGACAATATACATGGCCCGGATTTTTTTAGCACCGGCAGCCGTAAACATATCCGTTACGGTTAGGCCGACTTTTCCGGAAAGTTCAACGCCCCAAGCTTTGGCAAATTTAGCCCGCACAGACTCATCAGTTACAGGCTGGTAACCAGTGAAAACATCGGGAAGGGCTCCCATATCACAGGCACCCTGCACATTATTCTGTCCTCGCAGGGGGTTCACACCGCTACCGGGCTTGCCAACATTGCCCGTCAGCAGTGCTAAGTTAGCAACAGCCAAGACGTTGTCAGTACCGGTAGTATGCTGAGTAATACCCATGGTGTAGAAAATCATGGCTGCCTCTGCTGCACCGTAAAGGCGAGCGGCCCTTACAATATCCTCAGCCGGAACACCGGTAATTTCAGCAGCATATTCGGGAGTATAATCTCTGGCAGTTACTCTTAATGCCGCATAGTTTTCCGTTCTTTCCCTAATGAATTCTTCATCTGCCAAGCCCTCTTTGATAATAACATGGGCCATGGCGTTTAACAAAGCAACATTTGTACCTGGTTTAATTTGCAGATGCACATCTGCATAGTCGCATAACTCAATATAGCGCGGGTCAGCAACAATTAATTTGGCACCTTTTTTCACCGCTTGTTTAATACGGTAACCAATTACCGGATGGTTCTCCGTAGTGTTGGAGCCAATTACAAAGATGACCTCGGTCTTTTCAATATCATCAATAGTATTTGTCATTGCACCGCTACCAAATGCAGTGGCCAGACCGGCCACAGTGGGAGCGTGTCACAAACGGGCACAATGATCGACGTTATTAGTGCCTAAACTGCGCAGTAACTTCTGGAAGAGATAGTTTTCTTCGTTGGTTATCCGTGCTGAAGATAACCCGGCAATGGCATCTGCGCCGTATTGTGCCCTCACCTCCTTTAATTTAGCGGCAATAAGGTCTAAGGCTTCTTCCCAGCTGGCCTCAACAAATTCCCCGTCTTTTTTAATCAGAGGCGTTTGTAAACGATCCGGGCTGTCTACAAAATCCCAGCCAAAGCGCCCTTTGGCGCACAGATGACCTTTCATCGGGCCGTCAAAATTCGGTGTTACACCAACAATTTTATCGTTGCGTACATGGAGATAGAAAGTACAGCCACAACCACAGTATGGGCAAGTAGTCAGTACTTTATCCACTTCCCAAGAACGACCTTGTTGCAATCCCTGCTTAGGTATTAAAGCGCCAACGGGGCAAATATCCACACACATGCCGCAAAATACACATGAAGATTCTTCGATGGGATCATCAAATGCGGTAGTAACTTTAGTGCCAAAGCCCCGGTACATAAAATCAATGGCACCGGCACCGTTAATCTCATGGCATTTGCGTATGCATTTACCGCAAAGAATACATTTATTGAGGTCACGGAAGAAAAATGGATTAGTATCATCCAATGGGATATCCCTAGCCTCACCTTTATAAGGACTTTCTTTAACATTATAACGATAGCTGTAATCCTGCAGTTTACAGGAACCTGTTTTTTCGCAAGTTAAACAATCATGGGGGTGGTCTGCCCAGATTAATTCCAAAATGCTTCTACGCGCTTTTTGCACGCGCTCCGACTCTGTCTCAATCACCATTCCCTCAGCTACGGGAGTAGTACAGGAAGCAGGCAAATTCCGCGCACCGGCCACTTCAACCACGCAAATGCGGCAAGCACCGGCTCGGGTTAATTCCGGATCATGACAGAATGTGGGAATATCAATTCCAGCGGCCTGTGCTGCTTCCAAAATGGTCATGCCGGCGTCAACCTGCAGTGCTTGACCATTAATAGTAATGTTTACCTTGCTCATGCTATCCCTCCTTCACTATTTCAATATAATTGCATCAAAATTACATTTTTCCATACAGACACCACATTTAATGCAGACAGAAGGGTCAATAACATGTGGTTGTTTACGCTCTCCGGAAATGGCATTAACCGGGCAATTTCTGGCGCACAGCGTACAGCCTGTACATTTCTCCGGAATAATATAATAAGTTATCAGGTTGGTGCAAACACCGGCGCGGCATTTGCCTTCATTAATATGCTCTTCGTATTCATGTCGGAAATAGCGCAGTGTACTTAGCACCGGATTAGGTGCAGTTTGACCTAAACCGCAAAGTGCACTGTCTCTAATTGCCTCACCCAATTCTTCGAGTGTTTCAATGTCGCCGGGCTGCCCATTACCTTCGGTTATACGCTCTAAAATTTCCAACATGCGTTTAGTCCCTTCACGGCAAGGCGTACATTTACCACAAGATTCACTTTGTGTAAAAGTTAAGAAGAATTTAGCCACATCAACCATACAGGTGGTCTCATCCATAACCACGAGACCGCCGGAGCCCATCATTGCTCCTGCTGCTGTAAGGGAATCATAGTCTACGGGTAAGTCCAAAAGTTCTGCCGGCAAGCAGCCACCAGACGGACCGCCAATTTGTACGGCTTTAAATTCTTTATCATCCTGAACGCCTCCACCAACGTCATAAATAATTTCCCGCATGGTAATACCCATGGGTACTTCTGCTAAACCGGTCTTTTTGATTTTGCCGGTTAAGGCAAACACCTTAGTGCCTTTACTGCGTTCAGTCCCAACTTTGCTATATTGCTCAGCACCGAGACGGAAAATAGCCGGTACATTGGCATAGGTTTCCACGTTATTGAGAAGGGTAGGCTTACCCCACAAACCGGAAGTTGCCGGAAATGGTGGCCGTGGACGCGGTATGCCTCTTTCACCTTCAATTGAAGCTAAAAGAGCTGTTTCTTCACCGCACACAAAAGCACCGGCACCTTCCTTAATTTTCAACTGAAAACAAAAATCTGTACCAAGAATTTTATTCCCTAAATAGCCATGTTCATTGGCTTCCTTAATGGCTTTGCGAAGCCTTTTAATTGCCAGCGGATATTCGGCACGGACGTAAATATAACCTTCATCTGCACCGATGGCATAGGCGGCGATGGTCATGCCTTCAATTACAGCATGCGGATTGCCCTCTAAAACACTGCGGTCCATAAAGGCCCCGGGATCACCTTCGTCAGCATTGCAGACGACATACTTTTTATCACCTTTAGCTTGGTAAGCGAAATTCCATTTCATCCCTGTGGGGAATCCGGCACCGCCACGTCCCCTCAGCCCGGATTTTTGCACTTCCTTAATGACATCTTCCGAGCTCATTTGCATTGCCTTAGCAAGCGCTTTATAACCATCATAGGCCAAATAGCTTTCAATGCTTTCAGGATCAATAACCCCCATATGGCTAAGCAGAATACGCTCCTGCTTTGCCATAAAATGACTGTTTTCGGTTTCTTTAACATTAGACAACACAAGTAAATCCTCGACGGGCTTACCACCGACAATATGCTGTTCCACAATAATTTCAGCTTTATCTTCTGTTACATTGCCATACAGGAATGTTTCACCTGCCGGAGAAATAACTTCCACCAGCGGTTCACTAAAACACATGCCCATACAGCCGGTTCTTTCTGGTACAATCCCATGTTCTGCCAGTAGTGGCAGCAATTTATCATAAGTTTTGCTGGCACCGGCAGCAATACCGCAAGTTGCCAGACCAACTCTGACCCTATAAGTCTGAGCCTCCATAGCTGCAATCCTCCTTCTCCTCAATAATGGCGGAAGCTTAATCTTGATAATTTTTAAGAATTTCTTTAATTTTTTCCGGTGTCAGGCGTCCAAAAGTATCGTTATTAATCATAATAACGGGTGCCAATCCACAGGCGCCGATACAGGCAACTGATTCCAAAGTAAACTTCCTGTCTTCAGTTGTTTCCCCGACGCCAATGCCCAATTGATCTTTCAATGCATCCATAATTTTAGCTCCCCCGCGCACATGACATGCTGTGCCCTGGCATACACGGATAATATTTTCTCCGCGAGGCTGCAGATGAAATTGGGCATAAAAAGTAGCAACGCCATAAATACGGCTTAAAGGCGTTTTTAATTTTTTTGCCGCATATTCCAAAGCTTGACGAGGCAGGTACCCATAAACCTCCTGAATAGCCTGTAAGATTGGAATAGTAGTACCTTTTTCGCCGCGAAAACGTTCTAAAATCTCATCAACGGGCCCATAATCAAAAGGATCTTCTGCATAACATTTCTGTGCCTCCGTCAATGTCCTATACCCCCTTTTCTTGATATCAAAAAAAATAATACCAATTCAAGTAAGATTCTCTATAGTTCCCTTTATTCCTGCAAAGAACGCAAAAAATTCCCCGGTTCGCATAAAAGCTTCCCAGGGGAAATATTTTTATAAGCTCATATTTATTGTACTGTATCCCTTCAATGCTTTCAATGACCAATCTTTTACAGTGCAGCGGCTTTCATGTTTGGGCCTTTTTCTTATTTTCTGCAATCTATTATCCGCTTTTCAGTAATAATAAGGTCAACTTGACGATCCCATGAATCAACGGGAACTTGTTCAACAAGCTGCAGCTCAAAAGTTAAAGCCACCAGAGGCACACCGGGACGGAGCTGTGGGAAAAAACGATCATAATAACCGCCTCCATAACCAAGGCGATTTCCAGATAAATCAAAAGCTACTCCCGGCACCACCACAAAATCTATCTCCTGAGGGGCTACCGGACGTAAAGAATCTTCTTTAGGTTCCGGAATCTGCCATAAACCGGGGGCAAGATCCTTTTCTATATCGTAAATTTCCGATAAGATCATGCGCTTCTCTTTGGGGACCGTTTTAGGCACAACAACCCTCTTTCCCTGCTTTAATGCCTGGGGCAACATTTTTAATGTCATAACTTCTTTGCCGAAATTTAAAAAAAACATAATAGTCTGCGCCGCCTGATATTCCGGCAGGGAAAATAATTTTTCCTTAATACTTTCACTATGCGCCTCTATCTCTGCTGCAGTAAGCAAATCTCGTTGCTGTAAAACTGCTTGGCGCAATTGCTTTTTCTTTTCCTTCCTTGTCATTATTTCACCTCTAAATTGCAATCTTACCTACCGCATTTTAGACCGGCACCTAATAGGCGCGAGCAAAAATAACAAGATGCTTACCATCTTGTCCACAATAAATACAGCGCCCAGGATCTTCCTGCTGCAAATGAAACGGAATGTTACGAATGGTAGCCTTTGTCTCTTCCTTAACGGCATTTTCGCACTCAACACAACCGCACCAGCCGGCAACTAGAAAACCGCGTTTTTCTTCCATAATTTGCTTGAATTCCTGATAATCATCGGTACGATGAGTATTTTCTTCCATGAATTGCTTTGCTTTCTGATACATATTGGTTTGAATCTTTTCCAACAGCACAGGTATATATTGTGTCAATTCTGAGAGGGCAACGGTTTCTTTTTCACCGTTATCTCGACGCACCAGCACAGCCTGTCCCGCTTCCAAATCGCGCGGCCCCAGTTCTATACGGAGCGGCACGCCTTTCATTTCCCATTCATTAAATTTCCAACCGGGAGAATATTCTTCCCGATCATCCATTTCAATGCGGAGGCCGCTTTCCTTTAAGACAGCAAAAATTTCTGCAGCTTTACTCAGAACTTGCTTGCGGGCTTTTTTCGGCGTAATGGGGATTAAAATAGCTTGTATCGGGGCTACTTTAGGCGGTAGCATCAGCCCACGATCATCACCGTGCACCATGATGATGGCACCAATCAAGCGGGTAGTTACTCCCCAAGAAGTTTGCCAGACATATTTCAGTTCACCATCACTGTCAAGGTAAGTAATATCAAATACTTTTGCAAAATGTGTGCCTAAATTGTGAGAAGTGCCGGCCTGCAGTGCTTTACCGTCACTCATTAATGCTTCTATTGAATAGGTACGCAGTGCTCCTGCAAATTTTTCTTTTTCCGTTTTTTGCCCACATATTACCGGTACCGCTAAATCATTTTCCACAAAATCCCGGTAAACCTCCAGCATTTTTCTGGTTTCTTCCTCCGCTTCTTCCTCATTGCGGTGGGCAGTATGCCCTTCCTGCCATAAAAATTCAGTGGTACGTAAAAAAGGACGCGTAACTTTCTCCCAACGCACCACATTACACCATTGGTTAATTAATACCGGCAAATCACGGTAAGACTGAATCCAACGGCTGTACATTTCACAAATAATGGTTTCCGAAGTGGGCCTGACAACTAATCTTTCTGTCAATTTTTCATTGCCACCGTGCGTCACCCAGGCTACTTCCGGTGCAAAACCTTCCACATGGTCTGCCTCTTTTTGCAATAAACTCTCCGGGATAAAAAGAGGAAAATAAGCATTTTGGTGTCCGGTATCTTTAATGCGCCTATCCAGTCCCTGCTGCATGTTTTCCCATAATGCATAACCGTAAGGCCGAATAACCATGCAGCCTTTTACCGGCGCATAATCCATCATCTGTGCTTTAAGAACGACATCTAAATACCACTGCGAATAATCCTGGCTCCGCGGTGTTATTTCCTTAACAAATTCTTTATCTTGTTTGCCCATTATGGACTCCTCCTTCTAACTGGACCTGCGATCTTGAGTATAATCTAGGAAATTATATCATACCAGACCGGAAAGGGTCAATTTTCCAATTATGTAGGTTGTCAAGAGGAAAAGAGAGCGGAATACCCGCTCTAGTGTTTGTTAAATAGTTCTGTTGTCAGGTAGCGCTCTCCGGTATCGGGAGCTATAACCACTACTCTTTTATTGGGTCCTAAGCGACGTGCCACTTGTAAAGCGGCAAATACTGCAGCCCCGCTGGAAATTCCCACCAACATACCTTCTTTTTCTGCCAGTTTCCTAGCCGTGGCAAAAGCATCTTCATTACTAACCGGAATAACTTGATCAATAATTCTTGTATTCAGCACTGACGGAATAAAACCGGCACCTATCCCCTGTATCTTATGCGGCCCCGGCTGCCCGCCGCTTAAAACGGGAGAAGTGGCCGGCTCCACAGCACAGATCTGAACCTTTGGAAGTTCCCGCTTTAAAACTTCGCCCACACCGGTAATGGTGCCACCTGTACCTACGCCTGCCACAAAAGCATCAATTTTCCCTTCTGTCTGCTCTAATATTTCCCTGGCCGTAGTGTGACGATGTACCTCAGGGTTAGCAGGATTGGCAAATTGTTGAGGCACAAAATATTCAGGGTGTTCCTGCAAAATTTCTTCCACCTTTTCTATCGACCCCTGCATCCCTTTGGCACCGGGTGTAAGAATATATTTGGCACCATAAGCTTTCAGCAGGTTGCGCCGTTCTACCGACATTGTATCCGGCATAACCAAAATAAGTCGAAAACCACGTGCAGCCGCCAGCATAGCCAAACCGATACCCGTATTACCGCTGGTGGGCTCTAAAATGGTATCACCCGGCTTTAATTTGCCGGCTTTTTCTGCCGCTAAAATCATGCTCATAGCAATGCGGTCCTTTATACTGCCGCCAGGATTAAAATATTCCAATTTAACAACAACTTCAGCCATACCTGCTTCTGTAATTCGATTAAGCCTAACCATAGGAGTTTGACCAATTAATTCTGCAATGCTATTTGCGATTCTCATCTTTTCCCCCTGCCTTCATTTAAGTTTATTAGAAAACGAAGCCGCCACTGCTTACAGTTACGGCTTCACGAAAAATGCTGCTTTTAGTCATGAGATAAATTAAATGACTTGCTGTGCAGAAGATGAGCTGCTCTTGATGCCATGTTCCTTGACACTTTGATTAAAACTTCACTCATTACGCTCAAAGATAAGCTGTAACCTTTATTTAGTGAATCTCTATCCAACATTACGGGAATTTTTGCTGCTTCAAGCACCCCTTTTATCATGGCCGCTTCTTCCCATGTTGCTGCTTCAAAAACAGAAACCCAGTGTTCAGCACCATCGTATTTCATAAACCGCCTCCTTTTAATTGGTAGCTTCCCCCGGTTTCGTTTTTAAGCAAATGAGTCTTTTAATTATATTTTATTTCTTGCCAAACATACCCGAAAGAAAAGTTTTTCCGGAAGCCAGACCAAAACTTAAAATAGAGCGATTCTTTTTAAAAGTATCGTCAAGTGCATTCAGCACAACATCTATTTGTTCTTTTGTCACTACTAAAGGCGGTTCCAAACGAATGACATTGGGATTATTAAGAGTATACGCAGTAATTATTCGGTACTGGTTGAGAAGTACGCCGGCCACCATTGAACCCAAATACTCTTTAGCCAATTTATTGACAGAGCCGGCTAATTTTGCCAATACGCCTTTAGCCGGCTGATCAAATTCTATCCCCACCAGCAGGCCGCGCCCCCGCACCTCACGAATAAGCGGATACTGCTCTTGAAGGCTGCGCAGGCCATTCAGTAAATAATCACCCATTTCCGCTGCCCGTTCAACCAGCTTTTCTTTATAAATCACTTCTAAGGCAGCAATGCCGGCAGCAGTTGCCCAAGTATTGCCGCCAAAAGTGGAAGTATGCAGTAAACATTTTTCCACGCCACCATAAGCTTTATTCCAAATTTCTTCCGTTGTTATCAGGGCACCGATGGGCATTATCCCTCCACCAAGGGACTTGGCAAGGCACATAATGTCAGGTTCAACTCCTTCATGTTCACAAGCAAACATTTTACCTGTGCGCCCCAAGCCTGTCTGGATTTCATCAGCAATAAATAAGGTGCCATAGCGATGACACATTTCCCGTGCAGCGCTGAGGTAGCCTTCCGGCGGGACAATAACACCGCCTTCACCTTGAATAGGTTCGACAATAAAAGCAGCCACATCTTCGTTTTTAAGTTTTTCTTCTAAGGCATCTACATCCCCGTATGGCACCACATCGCAGTCAGGCACTAATGGTTTAAAGCCGGAATGATATTTTTCACGTCCCGTTAAAGACAGGGCGCCCATGGTTTTACCATGAAAACTGCTAAGGCAGGAAATAACACGTGTTCTGCCCGTTGCGATCCGTGCTAATTTAAGGGCACCTTCCACTGCTTCAGCACCGCTATTGCAGAAAAAAGTATTATTAAGTTTGCCGGGTGTAATGAGCGCCAGATTTGTAGCCAACGCACTGGCCACGCCATTCATTGATGCCTGCAGTAAGTTGGGCATGGAAGCTACTTTTTGCAGCGCAGCAATTACATAAGGATGATTATGTCCTAAATTTAAAGAACCATATCCGCCTAAAAAGTCTAAATAGCAAATACCGTCAGAGTCCCAAACCTGTACTCCTTCAGCCCTTACATAATGTTTATCAAAATCAAGCAATCCCAGATAAGTGCATAAACCAGGATTCATATGATTTTTAAAATTCTCCCTAACCTGCTTACGTGTAAGCTGCGGCAGATCGGAGATTGTATACAATTTACCCATATTTACCTCTCCTCATCTTATGATAACGAAGCAATTCCACAATAATTAAAAAAAATCCTGCTATTACCTTTATACGCAAATTAACAATCGGAATCACTATTGCTTGATATGAAGCAAGGCAGAAAAAAGCCTGCCCTGCTTGAGAGTAAAATATTATCTTGTTTTTGGCCAAATTACAGAGCGAGCCATCCGATCAAGCGCCAAGTGATCTTGTAAACGCTGATTTACTTCATCTAGGGTTACTTCATGCAGTACCTGCAGGTAGTCAAAGAAATTAATTTTTTTAAAATAATAAGCCGGGAAATTATTGGCAATAAACTCCAGGGAGTTAAAACTTTTTAAAAACTCCCCCATGGCTTTCCGCCGCTGATGCTCAAAGGCAGCTGCAGAAATTCCATCCAGCTGGGCTTGTTTTATCCCTTCCACCAGCCGTTCAAACAATTTATCCGGATCTGAAGTTTCCCCGCCAATAACGGAATGACCAAAATCTTTTTCTGCCACATAACCGGTATCAAATTCATCATCAATTAAACCTTCTTCGTACAATTCATTATAAAGCTTAGAGCTGGAACCAAAAACAATATCCAGCATCATATCCGTGGCAATTTCACGCCTCAAAAGCAGCGGTCCGTCATAACCCAAATCTTGTTCTTTAAACCCTATATTAAGTAAAGGTTGAGAAACTGCCAGGGACTGCTCCACATATTCCTTGGCAATTTCAGGCGGTTCAGTGGGAAAAAGGCGTTTAATTTCGCCTAAAGGCCGATAGTTGCGATTTTGAATATTGGCTTCCACCTGATCCAATACTCTTTCTACATCCACATCTCCTACGACAAAAACAGCCATATTGCTGGGATGATAAAAAGTACGGTAACATTTGTATAGAATCTCTTTATTGATTTGGTTAATGCTTTCTATTGTTCCTGCAATATCGATTTTCACAGGATGATATTGATAAAGTGCCCCCAGCAAGTTAAAAAAAAGGCGCCACTGCGGGTTGTCTTCATACATCCGGATTTCTTGACCTATAATTCCTTTTTCTCTTTCCACACTTTCATCTGTAAAGTAAGGTGTCTGCACAAAATCCAGTAGTAAATCAAGGCACCGGTAAAAATTTTCCGTCGTAGAAAAAAGATAAGCTGTATTGGTGAAATTTGTAAAGGCATTGCTTGAAGCTCCTAAAACCGCGAAACGATCAAAAGCATTTCCTTCCTCATCTTCAAATAGTTTATGTTCAAGAAAGTGTGCCACACCGTCCGGCACCTGCAGCTCCTCATTTTCTCCTTCCACAATGAAGCGGGAATTAATGGAACCAAAGTTGGCGGAGTAAGTGGCATATTTTTTATTATAGCCTTTTTTGGGCAGAACAAATACTTTTAAGCCAGGCTCAACCCGTCGCCAATATATTTTTTCTTTTAAGAGGCTCTGTTCAATTATTTGTGTTTTCATTTAAACGCCCCCTATACCAGTTAAAAAGTAAACAGTATCCAGTTTTATATTTTCAGCTACTCTGACGATATCATCACGTGTAACGGCATTCAGCCGCTGCAGCAGCTCATCGGTTTCCCATACCTGCCCCACCAGCATTCCATCCAAAGTGCGATTAATAATAGCATAGGGATTATCCTCTTCCACTAAAAATTGATTGCGCAAACCACTGCGCGTATTATCCAAGTCCTCCTGTGAAAAATCACCTTCTTTCATGGCCTGCACCTGCCGGTGTATAATCTCCAATGTCCGTTCATAATTATCGGACTCTATCCCTGAAGAAATAACCATCAAACCTTTATGCTTTTCCAGGCGGGAATAAGCATAATAAGCAAGACTTGCTTTTTCACGCACATTCTGGAAAAGTTTGGAATGGGGAAAGCTGCCTAAAATACCGTTATACATTAATAAAGCAAAATAATCCTCATCACCGTAACTTAGCCCCGTGCGATAACCTAAAACCAATTTGCCCTGATTTACATCCATTTCTTCTTTAACATAACGCACCTCACGCGGTTGAATGTCAACCTGAGTATCCGGTACAGCCAGATCCTCCCCACGTTGATAGTTAAAAAGTTTTTCTATTAAAGCAAAAGTCTTTTCTACATCTAGATCGCCAATTACATGCAAGTCTGCCGGAGTTTCCTGCATAAACCGGCGGTAAAAGTCGTACAAAGATTTTGGAGTTTCCTGAGCCAGTTGTTCAACGGTGCCATATTTAAAAATACTAAAGGGTTCTGCCTGACACATTTCCTGCAGGCAGCGTTCCACTGAATAAGCAATTTTATCGTTGATTATACCTTTGATAACCCTTTCATGCTGCTCTTTTTCCTGTTTAACGTAATCGGCTCTAAAAGCATTTCCTTCTAAAAGCGGATTAGTCAGGAGATCTTTAAAAATTTCCAAACCTTTACGTAGCAGTTGATTCTCCCCCGGCAGATACTGATCATGTACAAGCTCCATACTATAGGAAATTAATTGCCGTTCGCCCTTTTTTATTACCTCAGACATTAATTCTGTACCATATAGCTCCTCCAATGCTGAAGAAAGCTTTTGTCTTGTAGGATAATTTTTACTTCCGCGCTGCAGGATGGAAGGTAAAAGCGCACTCTGCGTCACTTCTTCTTTATGCAGCCGGCGGTGAAAAATCAGCTGCACCAAAATAGTCTTAAATTTATCCGTGGGATGAATAAAGACATTTATGCCATTATCCAAACGTCTGCGCTGAAAATTAGCCAAAATTGTTCCTCCTTCAACAAAATGCAATTAAATTCCAGACAAGTTGACAAATAGACTTATTCCCTTTTTGCGGGCAAAATCCTGCCGGTGCTACTATTTTACGTAGATTACAGGCAATTATTTATACAAGCTCTTTTCTGTGCCAATTTCGCTATTTACTCTGCCGGCTAAAATAATAATGGGCACACCTGCATATAAAAGCGTAGTCGCAGCTGCTACCACACCGGAATCATTAACTAAAAACGCAGTAATGCTGCCTGCGATTACTCCCCAGAACCCGACAGACAACATGGGATACTTTTTAGATATGTCTTTTAAAATACCGCGCGGTCGGTAAAACAATACGGCCAGCATAAGTAAAAATGCAAGCAAAGCACGACTCCATTGGGAATAGCGAAATAGCTTTATATTCATTTTTGCCTTGCGTATGATGATATCCTTTAAAATTTGCCACCCATTATGCTGCAGCAATACTAAAGTCCGTCCAAGATGAGACTGCAGTCTTTGGGGCACAGCTAGATTGATAAACACTGCCAAAATACCCACTGCTGCCAAAAACAACAAAATAAAACCTATATTTTTCCAGCTTGGTCTAAAATTTGCCCACAGTAAAACTGAAATAGTAAAAGCACTAATTGCCGTCAGAGTCCCGCCAAAATTAGCACCGGTCGTAGGTAATATCAGCAAAAAAATAATCATGAGAAAAAAAATGATAATGGGTATCAGAATTTTACGGCGAAAATGCGGAAATAATTCCGAAACCGCCGCTGCAGCCAAGATGGTTGCTCCAACCCAAACACCCATATATTCATTCCCCATACCGTAATAACGTGCTCCCGCAACCGGATCATAACCTAAAACTGATACTTTCATTAGTTGTGCATTACAAATTATATCCACCAACAAAGAAATAGAAGTGGCAATACCGATGATGGCAAAACGTACTACCACATTCGGAACAAAACGCAGCAAAACAATTACCGTTATCAGCACTGCCACCACTGTAACAAAAAAGCCGGCCACAAGCGAAATCTTCCCCAATGGTAAATAAAGCAAAAGTAAGGGGACTGTCATTAATCCCAATAATACTGCTTCGAAAAAATGCGCGGCCAGTATTTGCACAAATAAGTTTAGTAAGGCCCCCAACACAAAAATAATCTGCAAAACAACATAAGTTTTAAGCAGCGGCGGCCGTAAACGATAGATGCGGTCGATTGTATTGCGCATTGTTAATAAATCGTCAATATCCCCTTTTTCCGCTAATGTCAAAGGACAGCCAAGCATATCTTGAGGCTGAGGCAGTCCCAAATGTGACAGTATAAAAGGCGCGATATCAGTTACACTGGCCAGACCGGCACGCTGTGTTGTTGCAGACGTCAGTAAATGATTTGCCGGAAATGTCTTTCCGAAAACAGCAATAAAACCCAGCGTTTCTGCTCCGCTTTTTTGGGACGGAGGAACTGCTGCCATAATCAACAGAACATCTTCTGGTCCTAAGGCAGGAATAAGGCGCTGTAAAAACCAGTTAATATCGGCAAATATTTTTGCTTCTATCTTACTTGCCACATCTTCACGTAATTTTAAACGATAAGCATCTAAACGCGCGGTATCCCCCCAATCAATCAACAAAACATCAGAAAAAGGGTATAAATCACTATATGCCTGCCAGAGCATTTCTTTATTAATCCGCCGGCCATAAGGAAAACTATCATCTTCTACCAAAATAGCCTCACTAACCTGCCCAAAATCAATTTGGCCCGTACTGTCAGCCAAGACAGCTGCCATCTCACGTTGATGCTGCAAAGTATCCGCATTTCCCAGCACGGCAGTTTTTTTCCCAAAGACATGCAGAGTATCACCTAGTAAGCCCGGCTGCACAGGATGAGGAAGTTCTTTATTGGCAGCAATTAATTCCGCCATTCCAAGATGGACAATCCTGCCCTGGGGCATTATCCCCTGGTGTCTGTGAAAAATGATGTCGGCAGCAATTCCCTCATATTTTTCTTCCTGCTGCAACGCTAAACGGGTATGATCAGTGCCTAAGGCACGTGAGCCGGCCCCCAGCGTCACCGCAAGATGACGGCTGCCGGCACTTGCGGCAGTGCCAGTATTCAATAATCCTACACTTCCCTGTGTCAGCCAATAATTTATTTCTTTATTTTCCAATAACTGTTCCAGACTAACGCAGTTTAAAGAAAAAATAACTACTTTGCCGGCAGCATAAGCCTTGCCGGGCAAAAATATTAGCATAGAAATAAAAACCAATACCTGAAAAATTTTTTTCATCTATCTTCAAGCCTGCCTCCCAAAATCCTTTCATAGACCAGTTTAGTTTTTCTCATGCTCTCTGCTAAACTAAAGCGTGCCACATCGAGCTTTCCCTGTGCAGCCAAGCGTGCGGCCAAACGCGGTTGTAAAAGTAAAGTTTGGATGGCAGAAGCAAGTGATTTGGCGTCACCAGGCGGCACAAGCAGCCCGTTACGCTTATGTTGGATTATTTCCCGTAACCCCCCCACAGAACTAGCAACAACAGGGCATCCTGCAGCCATTGCTTCCAGCACGGCAATGCCCTGAGCCTCACTCAGCGAAGGAAGTACAAAGACAGTTAACTTTGCCAGCAGAGAATTTATCTGCTCACAATGTCCTAAAAATAGTAGATATTCATTTAAACCTAATTGTTTAGCTAATTGCCTAAGTGTTAAAAGTAACGGCCCGGAACCTGCCACCACAAAACGAGCATGGGGAAAATGCGGCAACAAAATGGCTGCTGCACGTATAAATGTTTCTACCCCTTTTTGTGGAGCCAGTCTGGCTACAGTCCCTACCAATACTGTCTCTTCCGGGAAGGGCAATGTTAATGGCGGCAAGGGATTTTTAGTTGTAGTTCCCACGCCGTTAGGGATGACATTAATGCGCTCCTTTTTAATTTTTAACATAGAGATTAATTTAGATGCCAACCACTCAGAAACAGTAATATACTCTGCGGTCCAATTTGCCAAAAATCGTTCTGTCAGTAGATATACGGCTGGCAGCCGGGTATTCTCAATTTGTACAAAATCACTATGTACTGTTACTAAGCAAGGCACTTTACAGTAGCGTCCTGCCAGCCGCGCAATAAATCCCGCCTTAAAGCCATGGGCATGAATAAATTGAATGGAATCTGACTGCAGCATACAGATAAGCTGTTTGACAGACTGATAATCATAATAAAGATTTAAGCCGCTTAATAAAGGCAATCCTATTACCCGACAGGGCAAATTCTGGTAAGCATTAATCTGCTCAGTAGGACAAGCTACGCTAAAATTAAAATCATTCTGCAGGTAATTAATCAGTACATGCAAATGTCGGTACATTCCTCCGACAGCCGGACGTACCACCAAAAGAATATGGGCTTTTTTCATTATTACCCCTCAGCCTTTTTTGCTATAGTATGTCCCATTTTATCCCAAACACACCACTACTTCTCACTACCTGCATTTGCCATCACTGTTAGTGTAAAATTACTATAGGTTTTTGAAGGAAAAATCTATTTAAAATAGAAAGAGGAACCTCACATTCTAGCAGAATGAATACCCCCTAGAAGGAGGCAGAGGTTCCTCATGGATGTAATTCGTCTAGTAGAAACAAAAATCCTTTTGGTTGCGGAAGAAATATTAAAAG
>JAAZIQ010000002.1 GCA_012800795.1 Bacillota bacterium | reverse complement strand
TACATCCATGAGGAACCTCCGCCTCCTTTTAGGGGGTATTCATTCTGCTAGAATGTGAGGTTCCTCTTTCTATTTTAAATAGATTTTTCCTTCAAAAACCTATAGTAATTTTACACTAACATACGGAAGGCAAAGGCAATGCTTACAAGGCAGCGATTAAAAGGCGTCCACAGTTTTCACAATATACTCTGGCATTTGCTTCTTTTAACTTCTGCTTTAAGAAGGTATATACCTGCACCCGGCAACCGGTACAAATATCATTCTCTACCCGGGCAAGGGGCCTGCCATGAAATCTTTTCCGCAGTTGTTGATACTCATGGAAAAGATTATTATCAATTTGTGCTCTTAACTTTTGCCACTGCTGCTGCAAGTTTTTTATCTCTTCCTTTAAACTGTTGATTTCAGCATTGCCTTCTTTCTGCAGCGCCAACAATTGCGCCCGCAGCTCCTGATAACGGGCTTGCGCCTTATGTAAAGCTTTATCCAGCTCCTCATTTCCCTCCATGGCCAAAATTAACATTTCTTCTTTCTCTACCTGCTCTTTATGTAACAATTCAACCCTACGCTCCAATTGCTCCAGCTCCTTAACGCTCTGCCCACGATCACCATACAATTTCTTCCGGGCCTCCTGCAGATCTGCTTCAGTTTGCAGCAGGTCCATTTCCAAACGTTTGGCGCGTTTTTTCTGTTCCGTTAGTTTTGTTTTTGTCCAAGCTAAAGCTTCCTTAGCATCGGCTGTTTCATTTTTTAATTGTGTAAACTCTGTTATCACAGGTAAATTTCTCAATTTTTTCTTTGCCGCTTCCAACTGAAGCTCTATTTGCTGTAGCTGATAAAGACGCTGCCAATCATTCATTTTTTTACCTCCTATAAATTAATGGGCCTGGCTAATTAATTAGCGGCAATTTACCCAAAATAAAATAATTCTCTGGATAAACCTTTGGGAAAAAAATAAAGACAGGCAATACACCCGTCTTATATTATACGCCAAGGAGTAGTTTTAATTGTTGAAGCAGCAATCTCCACCTCATATCCGGCCTCTGCAAGCTGCTGCTCTAGGTAATTGCAAAGTACAGGAACAATAACTTTTTCTGTTGCATCATGTCCGGCATCAATAATTGACAAGCCCAAAGCATCGGCATCTTGTGCCTCATGATATTTCAAATCACCTGTTACCAAAACATCTGCTCCGGCAAAAGCGGCGGCATGGATTAAATCACTGCCGGCACCACCACACACTGACACCTTTTTTATGATTTTAGAAAGATCACCCGTCACACGCACAAAGGAAATATCCAACCGCTTCTTTACTTCCAGACAAAAATCTGCCAAGCTGCAGGGCTGCTCGAGGAAACCAATCCGGCCAAGACCATATTGCTGCCCCTCATTTAACAAGGCATAAAGGTCGTAAGCCACTTCTTCATAGGGATGTGCCTGCACCATAGCCCTTATTACCTGCTTGCGCAAATTGGCCGGAACCACGGTTTCCAAGCGAACTTCTTCCACTTTTTCCAGCTTCCCTTGTTCACCAACAAAGGGCGTGGTTCCCTCCTGGGGCAGGAATGTGCCGATGCCTTTTGTACCGAAACTGCAATGGCTGTAATTGCCGATCCAGCCCGCTCCAGCCGCTGACATTGCATTGCGTACATTGTCCACATATTCTGTAGGCACATAAACAACTATTTTCTCCAATGGAAAGTGCCCTGCCGGCTGCAGGATAGCTGTTTCAATTATTCCTAATTTTTGTGCCAGGGCATCGTTAACTCCACCATTTGCCAGATCCAAATTTGTATGGGCAGCATAAATGGCAATGTCGGCCTCAAGTGCCCGCTGAATTAACCTGCCTTTTTGTTGGTCAGTACGGATTGCTGTCAATGGTTTAAAAATAAACGGATGATGGGTGACGATAAAATCGGCACCCATCGCAATTGCTTCGTCTAAAGCTTCTTCACTAACATCTAAAGTTACATATATTTTAGTGACTATTCCCTGCAAATTTCCCAACTGTAAACCAATTTTATCCCATTCCAGCGCCAGGTGTTTGGGAGCCAGCTTTTCCAAAATATTAATCAATGTCTGTACTTTTAGCTGCACTGTCCAACACCTCCTCTAAACGGTTCAGTTGATATTCTACTTCCCTGATTTTCTCTGTCAGATCTTCTTTTTTGGCTCTTTGCAAACTATGATAGACTGTGCGCAGTTTGCGGATTTTTTCTTTTAACAAACGTGGCAGAAGTGGTGGTTTTTTTTCTAGTAAACGTGGACCTATGGAAAGGCGAAAAGGGTCTTGCTCAGTCTCTAGACCAGGTTTGGCAAGAATAATTTCATATAAATATTTTCCTTCTGAAACCAGGCTTTCATGTACTATGGCAAAACCGTTATTAGCTAAATATAGTCTGAGGTAGCCGGCTTCATTCATGGGCTGCAAAATTACCCTTTTGATACGAGCAAGTTTATTCCTGCCTTTATCAAGTAGAGAAGCAATGGTACGACCACCAAGGCCTGCAATAACCACAGTATCAACATCATCATTATCAGTCAGTACATCTAGCCCGTCACCAAGCCGTAAATCAATTCTCTGATGGCAATTAAAGGCGGCAATAGTCTCCTGTGCTTGCTTCAAAGGACCTGGATTTATATCACTAGCCACGGCATGTTGGCTAATTTGCTCAAGTAATAAATAGATAGGAAGGTAAGCATGGTCAGTACCTATGTCTGCCACCACACTTCCCGGGGGAATTAATTCAGCAATAGCTTGTAGGCGTGGGGTGAGTTTCATATGTATACACCTCCACCCTTATTTTTTCCTTTTCTAGCTAAAATTATATATTCCTGCTAATTTAGCTTTTGGCCACAATTCCCCTTTCCTCCGGTGTACCAGGAATAAGATTATCTAAAATTAAGCCTAAAATTGCCGTTACTGCCATACTTGTTTTGCCAATTGTCGTAATAATATCAGAGAGCCACTCTGCCCCCTCTATAACAAAGGGCGTTCCCGCAGCTTCCAGGCCGGAAAAATAGGCAGGCACACTTAATCCCATAAACATAATGAAGCCCATAATCATTAGATTACGCATGGAAGATAAGTCTGCTTTAGCGGCATTACTGACACCTACGGCAGCAATAAGGCCAAATAATGAACAGTAAAGGCCTCCCACAATGGGTGACGGAATGGTTGCAACTGCTGCCCCAAATTTAGCAAAGATGCCGAGGAAAATCAAAATGCCTGCTCCCACATTAACAACATAACGGCTTGCCACACCGGTCAAACCTACCAAAGCAATATTTTCAGAGTAACTTGTATTACAAGGACCTCCCAAAAAACCACCGATGAAACAAGCAAGCCCCTCCATGGCAATGCCCCGGCTGATCTGCTTACCTGTAATCTTAGACACACCTGCCACGGCAGCAACGCTGTGGTAATCACCATAGGACTCAATAATTGAAGCCAGATAACCGGCTAAAATAACCAAGACAAAACTAAAATCAAATTTTGGTGTACCCCAGGGAAAGAAAAGATTTAAGCGGAACCATTGGGCATTGGCAATGGGAGAAAAATCAACATAACCCGGTGTATCGGGGGTATAAACACCGGTAACTGTTAAGATAACGGCAATAAGATACACAATGATTACTGAAAGCAAAATACTAAATGAAGAAGCCATGGGTTTTCTGCGGCTAACCACCAATGAAAAGAAGAAAATGAGAGCAATAACCAATCCCGATAAAAACCAGTTTTCGCCTGCTTGCGGTGCTCCGGCACTATAAAGGGATAATCCAATCATGGTAACAACCGGCCCAATAACAACAGGTGTTAAATATTTTGTAACTTTACCGATTAAACCGGAAAAGCCTATAACCATCTCTATTAATGAACCTAAAATAATAGCACCGGTAATATAAGACATGATGGTAGCAACATCGCTGCTGTGTGCCGCAACCATGGAAATTATCGCAAAATAAGGCCCTAAGAAAGCAAAAGACATGCCCTGGATAATGGGAAGCCTTGTCCCCAAATTAACCTGCAATAATGTGGCAATCCCGGCTGACAACATCGACGCAGCCACCAGTAGAGCCGTCTGCTGTGCGTCCATGCCCATGGCAGGTGCAATCAATAGCGGTACTGCTACCGTCGCACCAAAAGCCGTCAGCACATGCTGCAAACCTAAGGCAAAAGCTTTAGAAAAAGGCTTTGGGATATCATCTAGCTGATACACTATTTGTTTCTCACTCATTCCATTACTCTCTCCATTCCTTATGTTCTTTTGTAATAAAAATCAATCAGATACTATTTTACCTATTGCTACAATAAAAAACAATTTTCCCCCTTTCCAACATAAAAAAAATTGATAAATATAGTAAACTGTCGTTCTAGCTTTATATTCGCTTTACCAAGCCTTACTCCTTTAGTTTTGCTTAAATTATCCTTCTCATAAGCTGTGTAATAGCACTCTGCTCAAAAAAAGTGACAAGGGATTAAATCCCTTGCCACTTTGCATTCATTTCTTACGCTACGCCTACCCAACCTTGGCAAATTTTTACGCCTTCAGCAGCGTTGGTTGTGTAAGCATCGGAGCCGATTTGATCGGAAGCTTCCTTGGTAACGGGGTTTCCACCGATGATGATTTTTACATCATCACGAACACCGGCTTCTTTTAATGCATCCACTGTATCTTTCATCGACTCAAGAGCCAAAGTGAGAACACCGCTCATACCGACGATGTCAGGCTTAACTTCTTTCACTTTTTCGACGAAAGCACTGGCCGGCTGGTCAATGCCCAGGTCAATTACTTCAAAGCCAGCGGCTTCAGCCATGCTCTTGAAAATGTTTTTGCCGATATCGTGCAGGTCACCGGCAACTGTTCCTAATACAATGGTGCCAACCTTTTTGGCGCTGTCGCCACCGCCAATAACCGGCTTCAGCACTTCGATGGCGTTGGTCAGCAGTTCACCAGCAAAAATTAGGTCGCCAACAAAATACTCACCTTGCTCAAACAAGTCACCAACGATAGCCATTCCGGCCTGGCAAGCAGCAACTGCTTCCTGAGCTTGTTCTTCAGTAGGATTGCTGGCAACAAATTCTTTTAAATCAGCCAATACTTTCTCCTCATCCAGCTCACCTACAGCTTCTGTTAAAGCTTTCAGGTCTAACATGTTACAGTCCTCCTTTTTCTTAAACTAGTAGTACGCCTATGGCGCCTGCTCTCAGCAGCACTGATTTGCTGAGCCCCCATATATATGTACTGCCACGGCAGCGGGCAGCTTCATGGGCAAAAGTAACATCTTCCCATAAAGTTCAAATGATAACGCTATTTACAACATTTATACATTTCGCTGCAAAGACAAATATTCCTTCAGCATTAAATTATTTTTTATATTAAAAATGCAATTTTATACATATCTTTTATAATTACTATTCAGTTTATTCAAGTGTAATTAAACTATATGACACTATAATCACAAGAATTTTCCGGATATAATTTTTTCACCTATAAATATTCTACCTTTGTTGTTAAATTCCTTTATTTTTTAATATTAAATATTATCAAATTATTTTTTGCTAGACATAATTGCCCCTCAAACAGCCGCTAAAAGCAGAAACAGCCATCAGAGGTTTTCCCTGATGGCTGTTTATTTACAATGGTGGGCGATGACAGGATCGAACTGCCGACTTCCTGCTTGTAAGGCAGGCGCTCTCCCAGCTGAGCTAATCGCCCTTATGGTGACCCCTGCGGGACTCGAACCCGCGTTACCGCCGTGAAAGGGCGGTGTCTTAACCGCTTGACCAAGGGGCCGAATAAACATTTGGTGGGCCCACTAGGATTCGAACCTAGAACCGACCGGTTATGAGCCGGCAGCTCTAACCGTTGAGCTATGGGCCCATGGCTCCTCGAGTAGGATTCGAACCTACAACCCACCGGTTAACAGCCGGTTGCTCTACCGTTGAGCTATCGAGGAAGAATTTCTTTAAGTGTGCATTGCCTATTATAGCGCATTTTTATGCCTTTAGTCAACCCCTAAAGCAAAGGTTAATTCTGGGAAAGACTATTCAAGATAATCTTTCAATCTTTTACTCCGCATGGGATGACGTAGTTTGCGTAGAGCTTTTGCTTCAATTTGACGAATACGCTCACGCGTTACTCCAAAAACTTGCCCCACTTCTTCTAGGGTGCGGGAACGACCGTCTTCAAGACCAAAACGCAGCGTCAGCACTTTCTTCTCACGTGGCGTTAATGTTTCTAAAACATCATCCAATTGTTCTTTCAGTAATTCAAAGGCAGCTGCTTCCGCCGGAGCCTGTACTTCCGTGTCCTCAATAAAATCACCTAAATGAGAATCATCTTCTTCACCAATTGGTGTCTCCAGGGAAACAGGTTCCTGGGCAATTTTTAAAATTTCCCGCACACGTTCTTCCGAAATGCCCATTACTTCCGCAATCTCCTCAGGTGTCGGCTCACGGCCCAATTCCTGTACCAGCTGACGTGATACACGAATTAACTTATTAATTGTTTCCACCATATGAACAGGAATGCGAATGGTGCGCGCCTGATCAGCAATGGCGCGGGTAATGGCTTGGCGGATCCACCAAGTGGCATAAGTGCTAAATTTAAAGCCTTTGCGGTAGTCAAATTTTTCCACGGCTTTAATTAAGCCTAAATTACCTTCTTGAATCAAATCTAAAAAAAGCATTCCACGACCAACATACTTTTTGGCAATACTAACTACCAGGCGTAAATTAGCTTCAGCCAATGCCCGTTTGGCTTCTTCATCGCCCTGTTCCATACGATGAGCAAGTTCTATCTCTTCTTCTGGGGTAAGAAGCGGAATTTTTCCAATTTCTTTTAAATACATGCGAACCGGGTCATTAACACTAACACCTTCCGGAACCGATAAGTCTATATCTTCCTCCGGACTGTCAACAACTTTACCATCGTCTTCTATTTCTAACGGTTCTTCTAAGGGCTCCACTTCCTCCTCGTCCACATCATCAACTACGTCAACACCAAGGTGGGAGAGGTGATCATAAAAATCATCAATTTCATCAGGAGATAAGTCCATATCCTGCAGCGCTTCAATAATATCTTTATAAGTAAGATGCCCTTGTTTTTTCCCTTGCTTAAGGAGTTCCGCACGAATTTTATTTAATTGTTGTGCTTTCTCCTGATTATCTTTCACTTCAATATTCTTCTTTTTCTTCTCTTTACCCAACACCTTTCCCTCCTTCCTTGGTATAATTCAGACTTTCTTCCATTTTACGCAGCATAAGCCATTTTTTTGACAACTCGGCAATTTCCTTTTTTGCTGCGGCAGGATCCAATTTAGCCATTTGTTCTTCAATATCTTTGCGTTCTTGCGCGATACGATGCCGTTTTAAAAAGATAATACAATCATCAATAGCTTTTCTAGCTGTCTTTTCATCGTATTCCTCATCTATCAACAAACGGCTCACAAACTGCCGGTGTTTTTCCTCAGGAAGTAAGTCAAGCAAAAACGAAGGTGAAAAAATATTATTATTATTTTGCGCTACAGCCAAGACTTTATTTAATTCAGCCGGAAAATCCTCAGGTTCTAAGGCTGGGGATGTAAGTGGAATCAAAGCGGGGAAACGCGACCACAACGCAAGTATTTGTAAAGGCGCCTTGTCCACTGCATCTTTGCCGGATCTTACTTTTAGCGGAGCAGAATAGGACGCAAAAGATTTGTCTTGTTTTCTTTTGTTTAATTCTTCGCGAATGGCAGCTGCGGGCAAATTTAACAACTCTGCTGCTTTTTGTATATAATCTTCCCGCTCCATAGCATTATCAATGGAATTAAGAACATCTATAACTTTATGAAAAAGTTGTAAACGTTCTTCCTCCTTTTCCAAGCTGTATTGTTCAATTAAACTGGCAAGCTGGTAATCCACAAGCAGCAAAGCTTGGTTAATTATTTCATCCTGAAAAGCCTTTCCGCCATACCGGCGAATATAATCATCGGGATCTAAATTACGCGGCAGGCGACCGACTTTGACCAGACAACCGGCCTGCTTTAAAATTTGTAAGCTGCGCCAAGTGGCAGCCTGACCGGCTGTATCCGCATCATAGACAATAACCACTTCATCTGCTTGGCTGCGTAATAATCGTGCTTGCGCAGCCGTTAAAGAAGTACCAAGCGAAGCAACGGCATTTCCTATGCCGGCCTGATGTGCAGCTATTACATCCATATAACCTTCAAACACTACGACTTTTTTCTCGTGGCGGATGACTTCTTTGGCCATGTGCAACGCATAAAGCGTTTTACTCTTATCAAACAAAGCTGTTTCCGGCGAGTTTAAATATTTCGGTTGTCCATCGGCAAGTGCTCTTCCGCCGAAAGCAATGACATCGCCATGCTGATTGCAAATAGGGAATATTATACGGCCACGAAAACGATCATAACTATTTTTTTCAGAAGCAATTAAGAGGCCGCATTGAATTAATTCTTGCTCCTTATAGCCTTTACGCTGCAAGAAATTTTTCAGCTGCCGCCAATGATCCGGAGCAAACCCTATGGCAAAAGATGAAATGGTTTTATTATCAAGCCCTCGCTGCCGTAGGTAGTCTCTGGCAGCAGAACCGACCTGCTGTTTTAATAAATATTGGTAGTAATGGCTGGCCAGCAACATAATTTCCTGCATTCGCTTTTTGGTCCGCGCTTTCTGCTGCATTGCAGGTGATAGATTCATCTGCGGTAGCGGAATACCGGCACGTCTGGCCAACTCACGCACTGCTGCGGGGAAAGAAAGACCTTCTATTTTCATGAGAAAAGTGTAGACATTGCCTCCCTCACCGCAGCCAAAACAATGAAAAATCTGTTTTTCGGGGGAAACACTAAATGAGGGAGTTTTTTCATTATGAAAGGGACAAAGCCCAAAGTAATTTCGTCCGGTTTTTTTTAGTTGTACATATTGAGATACTATTTCCACTATATCGAAACGCGTACGAATATCATCAATAAATTCACGAGGAAGATTTCCTTCCATCCTCTCACCTACATTCCACACACTAGCGGAACAGCTGTTGGGGGAGTTTCCTACAAATGCAACCAAGGCTTTATTATTTCGCCACGCTGCAAGAAATTCCTGCATAGATTTTCTTAACAACCACTCACTGAAAAAACCTCATCCCCAACAAGAGAGACGAGGTAGTCATTACAGCGACAAATAGTGTGCTTAGCCTCTCTGCCCGTACTAGTGCAATTCTTGCCTGACATAGGAATTGCCATACTGAAACGATAAATTTCTACAGTTAATTTCTACATTGCTTAATTGATTCCTTCTTTTTGATCGATAAAGGGAAAACACTTAAGTATTATATACCAATTTATGTTTAATATACGATTTGCCTCAAATTGAGAAGTATTCATGCTCTTTCTAATTATTTCTTAATTTAATTATAAGTATTCGCTCTTTAGATTAAAATACCTCCATTTTCCTACATGTTGGCGGGCTCTACTTTATATTTCCCGCTGCTATTGCAAACAAAAAAACCTGCCGCTTATGAGTCAGCAGGGCTGCCTTACTTTTGCGCAAGAGGCAAAGTAAAAGAAAAAACAGAGCCTTTACCCGGCCTACTTTTTAAATCAACCGAGCCGCCATGAGCCTCCACAATTTGTTTCACTATCGATAAACCTAAGCCTGTACCTCCCAACTTGCGCGTACGTGATTTATCAACTTTATGAAAACGCTGCCAAACTTTTTCCTGCTCTTCAGGCGGAATTCCCACACCGCTATCGGCCACACTTATCCGCACCCATTCTTCTTCCTGAGAAGCGGAAATTTTAACCTTCCCCCCCGCCGGTGTAAAAGAAATGGCATTGCTAAGTAAATTAATTAGCACCTGCTGAATGCGATCACGATTACCCCATACAGGCGGCAATTTATCAGCAATTTCAATTTTTACATCAAGCGCTTGCTTGTTGAACTGATGCTGCATTTTGTCAACCACATTGACAAGTAAAGGAGATAAATCCAGCTCTTCTTTCGACATATCAAACTGTCCCTTTTCTAAACGGGACAAGTCAAGCAAATCGTTAATTAAACGATTCAAACGAACTGTCTC
>JAAZIQ010000076.1 GCA_012800795.1 Bacillota bacterium | reverse complement strand
TTCTGTTTACTTTGGTTTTATAATGAGATTGCGAATAAAATTCGATAACTCAATATAATTCAAGGAGGTTTTATCATGTTGAATTTAAAATTACTGTCCGCGTTATACAGTGCTTCGCTACAAGCGAATGGCCGGTTTAGCATTGACGATCCGGTCTGGGAAGAATCGCGCCAGCTTGAAGCCAGAATGAAGGCTTTTGAAGCAAGTTTAACGGAAGAACAGAAAAGGGAATTCGACGATCTTATCGCGGATCATGACCACGCACGGGAAAAAGGGGCCTTTATTATCGGCTTTGAACAAAGTTATATAATATTATTAGTTTCGAGACTATTTTCTGCAATAATATTTGTTAGTTCTTGTCTAGTTACGGTTTTTAGCGAAAGGGAGTTTTAAATGACAAAAGTGCTGCTCCAATTGAAAAAGGTAAACAAATATTATGGCAATGCTCATATTTTAAAAGATATCTCGCTTGATATAAATGACGGAGAATTTATTACCCTGCTGGGTCCTTCCGGTTGTGGTAAAACAACTATTTTAAGGTGTATTGCAGGGCTTGAAAATATCGATTCCGGTGAAATTTTGTTAAATGGCGTATCCATTAAAGATTTGGCGCCAAATAAAAGAAATGTAAATACGGTTTTCCAAAATTATGCTTTATTTCCTCATTTAAATGTTTATGATAATGTAGCTTATGGTCCGCGGGTGCAAAAGTCTCTAGATGAAAAAGAACTAAGGAAAAGAGTGGCTGAAGTTTTAGAATTGGTGCAGATGTCGGGCTATGAAAAGCGCATGACTCACCAGCTTTCGGGTGGACAAAGGCAAAGAGTAGCCATCGCCAGGGCTTTAATTAATGAACCGGATATTTTACTGTTGGACGAGCCTTTAGGGGCTTTAGATTTAAAACTAAGAAAATATATGCAAACCGAACTTAAACATCTGCAAAAACAAACTAAAACTACCTTTGTTTATGTTACTCATGACCAAGAAGAAGCTCTTAATATGTCTGACCGGATAGTAGTTATCAATAAAGGGGAAATTCAGCAGCTGGGCGATCCCCGGGAAATATATAATAATCCGCGGAATCTTTTTGTTGCTGATTTCATTGGCGACAGAAACATCACAAGAGTTGAGATTTTGGAGAAAAATAATAATCATTTTAAATTAAAATTGGGGAGTAATATAATAGACATTAAATGTTTTGCCGCTGCTGCAGAAGACTGCGAAGCGGGTGAGACGGCTATTTTGGCCGTTCATATGGACAAGGTGAGAATATATTGCACGGAAACGCCCAATTCTCTTTTGGGCGAGGTTATATCCATCCACTATGCGGGTTCACAGGTTAGAACTGAAGTCAAAATTGATGCAGAGATAGTTACCGTGATCGAGTATCAGAACAGTAATTGCGATTATAATGTGGGAGATAAGGTATATCTCTCTTGGGAAGAATCTGCTGCAGTTTTGCTTCCGCTGGAAGATGATACGGAGGGCAGTAATGTTTAACCTCAAAAAAATTAAACAAAATGCGCCTGCTGTGCCGATTTTAGTTTGGACGGGTATTTTAGTCGGTATTCCCTTAATATATGTTGTTGTTTTAAGCTTTTTATCTAGGGATAGCTTGGGCAATATAGTGTTTGAGTTTACTTGGGAAAATTATAAAAGAATTTTTGACCCCGTTTATTTAAAAGTCTTTTATAATTCATTTTTACTGGCAGTGCTAACCGGTTTAATTACGCTTCTTATCGGTTATCCTGTAGCCTATTTTACTGCCAATTTGGAAGCTAATAGGCGTTCTTTGGCAATGGGGTTAATTATTCTTCCTTTTTGGATTTCTAGTTTGTTGAGAGTGTACGGCTGGATTATCTTATTGGGAAATAATGGGCTGATCAATAGTTTACTGTTGAAGTTTAAGATCATCGATAAGCCGCTGACAATGATGTATAATTTTGGCACAGTGCTTGTGGGAACGGCTTATATGCTGATTCCTTTTATGATTGTTGCGTTGTATAATTCCATTGATAAATTAGATCGCTCTTTACTTGAAGCTTCTTATGATTTAGGTGCAAGCAAGTGGAAAACATTTTTCAAAATTACTCTTCCTTTAACAATGCCGGGAATTGCGGGAGGATTTACTTTGGTTTTTATTCCTGCCCTGGGCTTGTTTTTTATCTCAGATCTTTTAGGAGGAGGAAAGAATATTTTTCTGGGAAACTTAATTAATGCGCAGATAAAAGGCAGAAATAGGCCTCTTGCTGCCGCTTTCTCCGTAGGAATGATTATTTTAGTTTTGCTTGTCTTATATATTTACACTCGCATTACGAAAAATAAAAAGGAGGGGTTATTTCTGTGAAGGCAAAGCCACAAAGGCTGCGCACTTTTTATTTGTCATTGTTTTTTGTGCTGCTTTATATTCCGGTGCTTGCTGTAATTTTATATTCTTTTAACCAGAGCCCCTCCACAGCTCAGTGGACAGGTTTTACTTTAGATTGGTATAGGCAATTATTTCGTGACAGAGTTATTGCTGAAGTGTTTAAAATAAGTATAGTGGTGGCTATTTCAACCTCTATTTTGTCCGCTCTGTTGGGGACTGCTGCAGCCATTACCACTTTGCAGGTAACTGAGGGGATGGAGAAAAAAATAAATACTGTAATGCTATTGCCCCTGCTTGTTCCGGAGGTGGCGCTTGGAGTTTCACTGCTTCTGTTTTTTTCTGCTTTAAAGCTGCCTTTTGGCTATTTGACACTGATATTGTCACATACGCTTTTCTGCACGCCCTATGTCTATATTATGGTTCAGTTAAGGCTGAAAGAAATTGATATTTCCGTTATCGAGGCCGCCAAAGATCTAGGTGCAGGCAGATGGCAGATCATCAAAACAATTATTCTGCCGCTTGTTGCGCCTTCAATTTTAACGGCATCTTTACTGGCAGTGGCAATTTCTTTAGACGATGTTGTTATTTCAACTTATATGGCAGGCCCTACGTCCACAACTTTGCCGGTTCATATCTTCTCCATGATGCGAGTTGGGGTTACACCAAAGGTCAATGCTTTATGTACTTTAATTTTAGTGGGAACATTTTTTATAATTGGCTTTAGCCAATTTATTAGTAAAAAAAGTAAACAAAGGGAGGAATTTAATTGATCAGCACAAAAATTAAAAAAATATTGGTATTAACGTTTTGCGCTGTCTTTTTTGTTTTTGCTTTTGTTGGCTGTGGCGGTAAGGATAATGGGAACAAACAAATTAACCTGATGACATGGGGTGGAGACTTTATTCCTCGCGAAATAATAAATCAATTTGAGGAAGAAACAGGGATTAAAGTAAATTACAAAGAAGTTACCTCCAACGAGGAGATGCAGTCTCTACTGGAGGCTAACCCTGATCAGTATGATTTGGCAGTGGTTACCGATTATATGGTGGACATCTTAAGGCAAAACGGCTATCTGGAAAAATTAGACAAGGGGAAAATACCGAATTTTGCAAATATAAATCCGGTATACCAAGGTAATTATTATGACGAAAATGATGAGTACTCCATACCTTATGCAGTATCGATTTCATTCTTACTTGTTAATCCGGAGGGAGTGGCCGCACTAGGGGCGGATCCTATTACAAGTTATAAAGATTTATGGCAGGAAGAATTAAAGGACAGTATAGTTTTAATAGATTGGTCCGTAGAAGTGATAGGGCTTGTTTTAAAATCTTTAGGCTATGAATATAATGAAACAGATCCGGTTAAGGTGGCAGAAGCCAAAGAAAAGCTATTTGAGCTAAAAGACAATATAGTAAGATTTGAAACCAATACCCCGGAGGATTCTCTCATTAGTGGGGAAGCAGTTGCCGGATTTATGTATTCAAACCAAGCCGTTAAAGGGCAGGCAGCCGATCCAAAGCTTCAACCGGTGTTCCCGGAAGAAGGAATGCCTATTTATATTGATTGCTTTGTAATGTCTAAAGATGCACCTAACAAAGATAATGCTTATCAGTTCCTCAACTTTTTATTGGAGCCGGAAATTAGCGCCAAAATTTCCGAGTTGACTAATTTTTCCAATGCCAATAAAGCGGCAGAAGAATTTTTGCCAGAGGATTTTAAAAACAATCCGATGTTAAACTTCCCGGATGAAGTAATAAAAAATACCAGCTTTTATATAGGCGTAGCTGAAGTTTATGAAGAGTATGAGCATATTTACTCGGAATTTAAAATGCAATTTTAAGGAAAGGGGGAGGTAGCCGTGCCGAGTGTCAAGGTTTTGTCGCCTAAAATTGCTCCGGAAAGAAGAGGACCTTTAGCTAAACGTCTTTGTAGTGATATGAAGGAATTTTTAACTGCACCGGCTATTGAAGTTTTTTATCTGACTTTGGACGGTGCATATGTGAACGGGGAAGAAAATGTAGGTTCCCATGCCATTCTTGAAGTGGAAGGCCCGGATATTAAAAAAGAAGATGTCTCACGCCTTAGCATTAATTTAAGTAAAAGTTTTATGACGGAAAGCGGTTATCCGGATTGCCATGTGGCTGTGGTTTATCATGTTAATGATAATGACCATGTAGGCTCCGTGGAAGGTCTTTTGTCAGAGCGAAAAGCAAGGGGTAAATTACCAAAGTAGCTGCAGCCTTGTTAGTGTAAAATTACTATAGGTATTTAGAAGGGAATTGACTTCTAATTACAGAAAAAGACTTCACCGTCCTGTCCGA
>JAAZIQ010000075.1 GCA_012800795.1 Bacillota bacterium | reverse complement strand
CAGACCATTGGTATTGGTGCCGGTCAGATGAACCGGGTAGGTGCGGCTCGTATTGCCATTGAACAGGCAGGAGAAAAGGCTTGCGGCAGTGTACTGGCCTCAGATGCCTTCTTCCCCTTCCAGGATACAGTGGAGGTGGCGGTAGAGGCAGGAGTGACGGCCATAGTACAACCCGGCGGCTCGGTCAAAGATCAGGATTCCATCGAGGTTTGCAATGAAAAGGGACTGGCCATGATGTTTACGGGAGTGCGTTATTTCCGGCATTAAAGTTAAGGGAGGGGAGATTATGCGAGTTTTAGTGGTAGGCAGCGGCGGACGCGAACATACCCTGGCTTGGAAAATAAAACAATGTCCGCAGGTAGATAAAGTTTATTGTGCTCCCGGCAATGCTGGTATCAGCCAGGTAGCTGAATGTGTACCCATTGCGGCGGACGATATTACTGCTTTAGTAGATTTCGCCCGCAAAGAAGAAATTGATCTAACGGTGGTGGGGCCGGAGGCTCCCTTGACCGCGGGCATTGTGGATGCCTTTATGGCGGCCGGGCTCAGAATTTTCGGCCCGCAAAAAAGGGCAGCGCAGTTGGAAGGCAGTAAAGTCTTTGCCAAAGAGCTCATGGAAAAGTATCATATTCCGACAGCAGAAAGCAAAAGCTTTACCGATGTAAAAGAAGCCCTGGACTATCTTTATTCGCAGCAGGCTCCCATTGTGATTAAAGCAGATGGATTGGCGGCAGGAAAAGGAGTGGTGGTGGCCGCTACCCTGGCAGAGGCGGCGGCCGCTGTCAAACGGATGCTGGTGGAGGCAGAATTCGGCTCTGCTGGCTCAAGGATCATTATAGAAGAATTCTTGGCAGGAGAAGAAGTCACTGTCTTGGCTTTTAGCGATGGTAACACTACTATTCCCATGGCTTCTTCCCAGGACCATAAAGCAGCCTATGATCATGATCAGGGTCCCAATACAGGTGGCATGGGGGCATATTCGCCGGCACCAGTTTTGACAAAGGAATTACTGGCACAAGTGGAACGGGAAGTTTTACAGCCAACCATTACTGGCCTGCGGGCAGAAGGTATTATTTTTAAGGGTGTCTTATATGCCGGGTTAATGATTACGGAAAAGGGCCCCAAAGTGCTGGAATATAATGTACGTTTTGGTGATCCGGAATGCCAGGTAATATTACCACGCTTAAAAACAGATCTTTGCAGCATTATGCTGGCGGTAATTAATAATGATTTGGCAAACACGACCATCGAGTGGTACGATAATCATGCCGCCTGTGTTGTCATGGCTTCCGGCGGTTATCCTTTAGCCTATGAGAAGGGTAAGGTTATTTCCGGCTTAGAGGAGGCGGCTAAGCTGCCAGATGTATCTGTGTTCCATGCCGGGACTGCTGAGATTGACGGACAGATTGTCACAGCCGGTGGCCGCGTACTGGGTGTCACTGCCTGGGCTGACGAGCTGGCTGCTGCCCTTGCTAAGGCTTATCAGGCAGTGGAGGCCATCAGCTTTGCCGCTGCTCACTATCGCCATGATATTGGCCAAAAAGCCATCTGCAGGAAGGGATAACTTTACTAATCAACGAATATTGCTCTAATAGAAATAACAAAGAGGTGTGATCTTATGGCTAGCAGACAAGGCATTGTAATGGTTTACACTGGTAACGGCAAGGGGAAAACAACTTCAGCCCTTGGTTTAGCACTGCGCGCCAGCGGGCATGGAGAGAAAATCTTTATGGTTCAATTTCGCAAAAGTGACCCCACCTATGGAGAAATTCAAGGAATTCGTAAATTTTTGCCTAATATGACGGTGGTCCAATCAGAACGCAGCCAGCTACGCAAAATAGGTGATTTTGACCAAGAGGATCTGGCTGATGCAGCTAATATCTTTGCCCAAGGGCGGGAAGCCTTACTTGCGGGTGAGTATGACTTAGTAATTTTTGATGAAATTAATTTTGCCCTCTACTGTCAATTGCTGCAGGTGGAAGATGTATTGGCAATGCTAAGGGAACGTCCAGCACATGTGAATGTGGTTTTAACTGGACGATATGCTCATGATGCCATCATTGACGCCGCTGATCTTGTCAGCGAAATAAAAGAAATTAAGCACCATTATGCAGCAGGCATTAAAGCCCAACCAGGCGTAGAGTACTAAAGAGGAATAGCACAAAATAACTGCACCCCAATTGCTTAAAATTGGCGGTGCAGTTTGTTTTTAGCCATGATCAAAGTCATTTAAAACCTGTAACTATTTTAAGGCACCGGCAGCGGAATTTCCCATGGTCCTTCGATGGCTGTATGTATGGTAGCATCAGCACTAGGGGGATAGCTGCCATTATTGAGTACTAATTTTGTGTCAGCTGTTATTATGTCTGGGCGGGCAACAATGAGGTAGTGCATGTTTGTTGCTTTGTTTATTTCACTTGTGATGGCTGCAGGATTAAGATATCTTTTTTTACCGTCAATTGCCAAGGCAATCTCATTTTTGTGGATAACGGCATTTTTAGTGCTAAACTCTGTCAATTCCTCCCCTGTTAGCAGGTATTCAAGATAGATTTGCACAGGCGAATAAATAACACGGTCTACCTTTAAAGTAATGCCATTAATAGTTTCTGCATAGTCCAGTTTTTTTACCTGATAGTATTCCTTATAAGAATGCGGGTTAATCTGCAGATTAATCACAATTCCGTCAGAAATGTTGCCACGCTGCGGTAAGGAAAGAGTGATGGTGTGTTCTTCTGCTGTTTCAGTAGTTAAAGCATAAGTTATTACAGTGTTAACAAAACCGCCATCATAATTTAAACCGCTACCTTGATAAGATGATACACCCCTGCCATCAACGGCAACAATATCAAAGCTCCCACCATTTTTCAGACCATCAACTGAATAAATCACTTCTGTGGCATAGGGAGAAAGAACAACACCCCAAATGGTTAATGTTACGCTATCCTGTTTTCGAACGATAGGTTCTGCATAAAACAAATCGTTTTCGTAAGCCCATTTGCGGCCGGGTTCTTCCCAAACATAAGCTTCTACCGCAGAAGGTAAATTGGTTTTTGGTATTTGACCGACAGCTAAGACTATGACTTTTACCAGTACAGCCAGTGACAATACAAGGTATCCCCATTTAAGGTTTAATCCTTTTTTTGTAGAGGACTTATTTTGAGGGTGTTCAATTCTGTTCATAATTTATCTCCCAAAATAAATTTTGTTGTTAGCAGGGATATAATAAGAAAAAATACACTTGTCCTTTTAATCATAAGTTTTTCACCCCTTATATAAAATATAAACGGTAAAAGGGGGCAATTCGTTACAAAAATTTTACTGTTTTTTAAAATAAATTTTATTTATGTATTCCCATGCTTTCTGCAATTTTAATTATTTCGCTTTTAGATAATGGTCCACTTAAGAGAAATACTTCTCCTTCATATTTGTAAAGTAATGTGATATTGTTATTTTTCTCATAGTATTCGGCAGCGTGACCATTAACTACTAATTGTTCAATGTAAGCATCTTCACTATCAATGCCTGCTGTAGTCCACTCAGATAGCTTTTCTAAAATTATTTTGTTACCATTGTTGTCTTGGTATATGCATAAATAGTAACCACTTTTATTTTCAGAGAAAAATTCTTTATTGTAGTTTTCTGGCAGATAAGCAGGCATAATTTTACCCTGCATTTCAGTATTAGGTTTACTTTCATGTTCTACTGAAACTTTAGTATATTGCTCCATTTTCTCATTAATAAAATTAAGTATATTAACCCGCAGGGCGCTTACATTCATTACTGTCACAAAGGAGATTGAGAGAAATATTAAAACTCCAGCCGCAACTTTAAGGGCAGTGCGTTTCATGTGAGCGATCTTTTCCTTACGTTTTTGCTGTGCAAACAATTGCTGCATCTTTTGTTCAAATGATGCAGAGAAAGTATATTTTTTTGCAAGTTCTTCCTCACTGGGGCATTCAGTTTCCTCAATCTTATTTGCAACGGCATATTTTATAATTTCATCAAAAACTCGTTCATTTAGTGTGTCTTTGTTCATGACCTATACCTCGCTTTGTTAAGCTGGCAACCAATATTTTTCTTGCTCGATGGAGCCTGACACGGACATTTTCTTCCGATATAAGTAAAAGATTTGCAATCTCTTTATTGGTATAATCATAGAAATATTTTAATATGAGAACATCTGCGTATTTTGAGTTCATGGTTTGGAAGGTATTCTTTATTGTGTCAATAGTATTATTGCTTATAATTAGCTCCAGTGGTGTAGGATTATTGTCTACAGCCTCTGTTATTTGATCTTCGAGATAAGAAAGATTCTGGTGCTTATTGTTGCTACTATAAAGATCAAATGCAGTGCTTCTAATAACTATAACCATGAAGGCCTTGGTTTTGTTACAATTAATTTCATTAATTTGATAATTATTTTTTGCCAACTTTAAAAAAGCTGCTTGGACAGCATCTTCTGCTGAGTTATGATCCTTGAGGATGCCATAGGCAACGTGGTACATTAGGTACCGGTATTGACTATACAGGTCATCTAATAATTTACTTTTTTTCATTGCCCCTCCTGTAGTATAAGGGTCTTATTTTATCTTTTCTAATCCCCAATTTACCACATTTGTTCAGGAATGTGTATGTAATTATCAATCTAGTAAAGCAAGCCCTGGTGCAAGTTGCTAAGCTTGTTCTTTTTAGTTCAAGGTTATATAAAAAAACACCGGGCAACTTAATTGCCTGGTGCCTAAAGATAGAAGGGATAGGCATTAAATAACGAGGTTAAACAGTAAAGATCACGTAACGAGAAATCTATAGTGTCCCATCTGGTTTGTTAACAAGTACGATATAGTTAATGGAACGTTTTTCCTTGGCAGCAGTCTCTTCGGCTGCAGTATGATAATGGACATCTATCAAGTCAACAAATGTTTCCTTTGTTATTTCTACTAAAATATCAGGTGAAGCATATATATCTACAGCAAAAAGTTTAAAATCACCCGAAGTTAATTTGTTCCAAACAATAGGAAAATCAGTTCCATAGTTTTCGATAATTTCATCTTCAGTCAATTTATCTGTCTCAAATCCTGCATATGCTTTTTGAGTTTCTGTTGTTAATGTTTCTTTTAGTTTTACTGTCTCGTCAAACGTCGCTACGGCTCTACCCTGAAAACCTTCTGGCCAATAACAAGCACCTACAGCTGATACATCATATTTCTCAAGCAATGTTTGTACTGCATCAATGCTTTGAAAGTCTTTAAAAGCTATTGTTGCAGTGAATTTTTTCTTTGCATTTAAACTGTCCTTTGATAATTCTTGCAGTAATCCATGTCTTTCTGCCTTATATTTTAGTGATAGTAATGGACTTCTGCTCCCGCCGACAAAAACCCTAACATTGTCTTTATGGCTATTACCATAACTAATGTTTGCCATTGAGGCAATAGGGGCTTTAATAAACGCAAAAACTAAAGCCAGTATGAGGGAAACAGTGAAAATTTTTCTTTTCATATTCATACCTCTTTCTTTTTAATGGAGTTACCATGATCTTGCCGTTCCGTGGTTTAAAGTGGGAAATATTGTTTCGTACAATTCCGGAATTCCATCTATATAATACCATGAACCATATTCTGACTCGAAAAGAACTGGTGACGTAGAGGGATTAGAACGTTTATTCAAGTATAGTGTGCCATAATATGTTGTAGTTGAATAAGCGGAACCAGGAAAACATCCAATTGAAACATCATCTGAATCATACTCTTTGTAAGCACCAGGTAAATTAGAGTATAGCGTACCCATACCATTCCAGTATGTACTTGTATTAGCTCTAAATTCTAGTTCGTTATATTTAGGAACTAGTGGATTTATTTCAGAAAACTCAAAGTACTTATTAATTGTAGACTGAGAGTACTTAATACCTGTAACTTTTACATAGGGACTGCTTGCAGTTGTTGAGAATTGTGCTGTTCCATGTATAGGGCTGAACCATTGCACACTATTTGGTGAAATTGCGTCTGCAATCGTTGCATAAGCGTAAAAAGGTAAACTTAACAACGATAACAACACTAACACACGAAAGCTTTTTCTAACCATTATTAATGCCTCCTTATATTTAGATTATAAAACCAGAAAAGGTTTAGTCAAGTCCAAAATAGTGTGTAAATTGCCTCGGTTGTTAAACAGCAGCCAGCCAGACACCCAATAACAATAAACGTTTATGCCGTGAAAGCTGTTGATAATGAGTTCATGGCATGTTTGGCTGAT
>JAAZIQ010000074.1 GCA_012800795.1 Bacillota bacterium | reverse complement strand
TTTTGCCTCCTTACAACTTTTGCTTAGAGGCTTAATTCAAGGATGCTATGCGGTGACTCCTTTTTTTTACTATTCACCCTGGAATTTTAGACTGCCATTTTCGGTAATTTTATACTACCATATACATCCATCAATACTTTTTTTGTATAATACCTTATTTTCATTAAACAGCAATACTATATAGTCATTAATTATATAGGAAGGACATAGGGGTAGATAACTGCGTAGGTATTCTTGTATTAAAAGCATAGTGGATTTAGATGGATCCATGCTTTCTTCTTTTAACATGACTACGGCTATTCTGTATTTATCTTCTGCTTTCCAATTCATGTAAGAAAGAAATTGATTTATTGCTTCCTGGTTAACTGTTTCACCATTTATCATTTTTAAAATATTGCTGTAAGTTGAGGCTTTGTGATCTTCTCTATCAAGTTTAAACATATTTTTTGCAATTACATTACAAAGGTGTTGGGCATTCTGAAAGTCTCCCTCAGTCACTTTACGGCCGTATTCCATTAAAATAAAGCGTCCATAGAGAATATTGTTATAGCGCACAAGAGCAGAGAGAAAACTGGCTCTATCTGTTGTGGGCGGGTTTTTAACATACAGAGGTCTTGGGTTGGGATCTAGCTCCTGTTTTCGCAGTATATGTCTAAATTGATTATAGTTGCTGACGGACTGATAGCCGTATTCATATAAATGTTTCCACTCAGGATTTAAATTTGGGTCTACTTGGCTGCTCATTGCTAAAAGCTTGCTATTACTATCTAGTAAAAAAATGGGGCAGTGAAAGATTTTCCAACTTTCGTCTATAATTTTTTTGTAATTAAAGTTTACCATGGATTTATTTAGCATTTCATCCCAATCTGCATATAAATCAAAAATATCTTGTATCAGTTCAAAAGCTTCTTCCTTATTAAAGTTTTTTAGACGAATAAAGTTATTTTCTCCTGTTCCTACTAACAAAATATCTTGCCCGTCTTCTTTTAGTAAAACACAATCTTTTTTAGGTTTAGTTCTTACACTTTTGTACCTTACTGTAGATGGCTCGTTTATATTGAGCTCGACATCATAATTTTCCAATTGATTAGCAATCATCCACAAACTTATTTGCATAAAATCACCATTACTGTTTTTGTATCAAGTCTATTCCAAAAAAACAAAAAAGTCAAAATAATCTAAATAGTAAGTATCGATTAAAGAAGGAGGAATCGATCATTTTAGCTTGGTTTCTCGAGAATTCTTAAATTATAGTGCTCTTAGCACATATATGTGAAAAAGAGTTCATGCTTTTGTAATGTTACAGAAAAGTAGTAATTCTTTATATAATACAGCAAACGCCCTAAGTGCTATAGTGATTCAGGGTGGTGCTTTTTCTTTTATGCTTTTAATACTAGGCCGGTAAACTATGTGTAAAAAAATTTTAAGGAGGTAGAAGGATGGATGTAAAGCAGCTTCAAGAACGTCGTACAAAAATGTATACGGATTTGTACACAAATGTAATTCCCGAGAGATTTCCTGTACACGATGGCCTGAGCTGGAACTATCTAATTGAGTATGCTGGAGAAGACCTGATGCTGACTCAGTATACTTATACCACGGAAAAAATCATTAAAATTTTGGAGAAAGGCAGAGAGATTCAAAGAGGTGACAACTTTACGCCTGCCGGAGGACACAATCCCATATCACTAATGTTTCAGGAGTGTGCTCAGAATGTAATGAGCAGCTCTGGCATGATACAGCATCCGGAACGTGAATATATGTTTGAGGACGAATATGATGAATTTATAAAAAATCCATTCGATTTTTTCCTTGAAAAAATATCACCCAGATTAAATCCTGCTTATAGTAGGGGGGAAGTACTTCGTTCATTTGCTTTTGCAAGATATCTTCTCTCGTTCTATGACTTAAACAGTAAGTTTGCTGAAGCTAATAACTATATTAAGGACAAATATGGCTTATTTTCTCCTCCTCCGGGAAGCGGAGCGCATCAGTATGTCCCATTTGATTTCTTGGCTGACCATTGCAGAGGTTTTTCTAAAATTCCCCTTGATATTAGAAGGCAGCCTGAAAAAGTTTTAGAGGCTTTGGAAGCATTAGTTCCGATGTGTATGTGGGCTGGGCAAAATAAGGTGCAGTCACCGCTGGGTTCTAACCTGATTCCCACACATATGGGTGCTTATCTTAGAACGTCAGATTTTGAAAAGTTTTATTGGCCTACATTTCTCAAAGTTGTGCATATGACCGCTAAAAGAGGTCAGGCTATGCAAATTTTCTTGGAAAATGATTGGACGCGATTTATAGATTATCTTGAAGAACTGCCTATGGGAACTCGCCTGTATATGGAATATGGTGATCCCAAGAAGTTTAAAGACAGATTAGGGAAAAAAATGATTCTTGCCGGTTTTTATCCGTTAATGCTTCTGAAGACAGGAACGAAACAACAGTGTATTGACAAGGCAAAAGAGCTTATTGATATCTTAGCCCCAGGTGGTAACTACTACTTTTGTTTTGATAAATCGGCTTTGCGCTTAGGGGATGTTAATCCTGAAAACTATGTTGCTGTGCTGGAATATGTACTTGAAAACAGCAAGTATGAAAATGCCGGTGAACAGGTTACCACTATGAAAAAAGAAGATACAATAAGGAAATACACTTGCCCCGAATTCAAATCAAAATACGTTATAAGTTTTGATGAATTTAAAAAAGAGTTTCCTCCTGTTGACGAAAGAATTGAACCCTATATGCGCGAGGGTTATGAAAAATATACGGATATGCTTAGATTGCAATTGGTGCATTCTCTCTAGTAGCACTATCAAAAAAATACGGAGGTGGCGGCCAAATTGCCGCCTCCACCCCCTCATGGGTAAAACAACATTGTGCGTGGAGCACATTTTAAGGATAAAAAATTTAGGTTGACAAAATCTTTAACCAAGGCAAAGAAAATGATTAAATAATTATGCCCTTGTTGCCAATGAAATGGCTGAATATTTTGAAAAGACTTGAGGGGGTGAATATTGGGAATTAACTGTTTTGCTTTTAACTTAAATAATATTAAAAAGGGAGTGTTAGCATTATGAAGCAAGCAGAAAAAATGACAGCTCACGGTTGGGCAATGGTGCTTTTAGCCTGCCTTATCATGTCAACTCAGTACATCTCTAACAATGCTTGGAACTATGGCTACACAGCTGCTTATAAAACATGGGGAATCACATTAATGCAAATTGGCGCCATGGCCTCAGCTGCTCAGCTGGCTAAAACGTTAACGAACTTTTTTGGGGGCTTTCTTGTAGAAAAATTTGGTTACAAGCCCTGTTTGCTTGCCTGCGGTGCTGGATTTGCTGCAGTACCTATTCTAACAGTATTTTTATATCGTAGTTATGTGGCACTATTTATTTTACGTATACTTGCCGGCGCTTTTTCCTGCTGCTTATATGCAGGTGCCAACCTGATGGCATTTGAAAACTTGCCTCCACAAAACCGAGCTCTGGCTCATGGGGTTATTTTGACAGGTCCTAACGTTGGTATTGTTCTTGGTTCCGCAATTATTCCCGGCGTAATTACATCAAGGGGCTGGCAGGCTGGTTTTATCGTAGCGGGTATAATAGTGGCAATCGTGGTCGTAGCATTTGCCATAATGGTTAAAGGTGGTACCAAGAAGACGGAAGAGGCCGAAAAGGAACAGCGGCCTGCGGATTATACAAAAGCAGTTATTAAAGCGTGCTTAACAAAGAACTGGCTACTGGGAACTCTGGCAAACTTTTTAATTGTCGGTATTGTTATGGGATTAGGTACTTACCTTACTCTCTTTTTAACTGAAGAAAAAGGCTTTTCGCTTGTTCAGGCAGGAGCCATAACAGCAGCGGCTTCATTGGTAGGTTTTTTTGCCAATTCTGCTTCAGGTATTCTATCTGATGCAATTCGCTCCCGGAAATGGGTGGTTATTCCTTCAATCTTGTTATATGGTTTAAGTGTTTATGGCTTTACGGTATTCGATAGTGTCGCTGCTTTAATAGCTTGCGTTTTTATTAAGGATTCGGCGTTTCTTTTTGCAACTCGTCCTCTCAATGTGATGGTTGCGGAAAGCGTGCCTGGCGACTATATGGCTTCAACATCCGGAATTTATAATGCGCTCTCATTTTTTGGCAGCTCATTTTCACCCATTATTTTTGGTGCCGTTTTAACAGCAACCGGGAAATATTCCTCGATCCTCTACACAACAGCAGCCATTACAGTTTTAGTGGCCTTTATTGAGCTGTTTATGACAGAGACTTGGACTGGGAAGAGTCTGCGGTCAGCTAAATCAGAGGAGTCGGCGGAAGCGTAGGAAACTATCCGGCATTCCAAAAATTGTAATTATATATAAATACAATATATAAATACAATGGCAGACAATGCTTGCCATGTTGGCATTGCATTGTCTGCCAGAACAACTAGATTAGGGGGGTTACTTTTTGGCTTATTCTTCAGATAAAAAGCTTAGATTTTGGGGCGTTGCAGATATTGGAGAAGGGTTTGTGGGAACCGTTACAAATACATTTTATGCTATTTTTTTAACAGATATTGCCCGCTTGCCTTTAGAATGGGTCAGCATTGTGATGCTAATTACCAGCTGGTACGATTTTTTTATCGCACCTGCAGCAGGCAGTATTATGAGCACCATTAGGCCATTGAAATGGGGTAGACTACGCTCTTGGATGTTGGTTTGCCCACCTATTGCAGCATTCCTTTTCATTGTACACTTTGTAGCGTTTCCTAGCCCTGCAATTACAGCGGTCACAACTACAGTAAGTTTTATGTTAGCAAGGCTGATCTATAACATATCTTGGACTGCTAATTTATCAATGATTGGAGTCATTGCACGCTCTCCAGAGCAAAGAGCAAAACTTACTTCTCAAAGGATGGCAGGTTTTAATATAGGAAAACTGTCGTCAGGCTATATCGCCCCCATTGTTGCAGCTTATTTTCTTAACATTAACGAAAAATTAGCTTATCCTGTTGTAATGTTATTGGCGGGGATTTTACTTATAGCAGGTCATTTTACTCATTTTAATATCAGCAAGGGTTACGAGAAGGAAGGTTCTGCCATAGAGAGTGAGACCTTATCATTAAGAGAAATACTTATATCATTAATAAAAAACCCGCAACTGCTGGTTACAGTATTAATAGATTTGACTAGTAATATGGGGTCTTTTTTGTTGCCTTCTTTGGCCGTTTATTACTACAACTATGTAGCTGAAATGCCTACTTTATTATCATTGCACTTATTGCTAACGGGGATCGGCGGACTTTGCGGTACGCTGTTAATAAGGGCTTTTGGAGATAAGATAAGAGATCATAAAAAGGCACTGCTAATCGCATATCCTACAATTGCAGTATTGCTATTTTGCTGTAGATTTGTTGCTGACCAGCCCTATCTGTTTTTAGCAGTAAATGTATTGGCTCAGTTGATTACTGGCACAAATCAACCATTAGAACTCGGACTATATATGGATAATGTGATATATAATCAATGGAAAACAGGGATCAATGCCGATAGCGCGATAATGGGGATGGCAAATCTGCCGGTAAAATTAGCGATTATATGCAGAAGTATTATAGTGCCGTATGTCCTTATGAAGTCGGGTTACGTGGCTGGTGCAGATCCTACACCTGCACTTAAGCATGCGCTGATAAATGCGTATACAATTATACCAGCACTAATTCCTTTAATGGGCTTTATTTTGTTAAGATTTTTTTATAAATTCTCAAAAGAAGATATTGAAAGAATGAAACAGGAAATAGCTGCAAGTCAGTAGAAAGGAGATTTATTTATGAAAAGTATAAAAGAAGAACGGCAACAAATTTTTAGCGATGTATATTCAAATATAATCCCTAAAAGGGTGCCTATTAATGTGACCTTAACACTTGATGTGGTGGCGGGATATGCAGGGCTGGAAAGAAAAGAAGCTTTATGGAATCCCGGTCTTGTGGAAGATGCTGTTATGGAAATTGGTGAAAAAGTCTTTACTGATGTATGTATCTTTGGGGGGAACCCGCGCATTCCCTCGAGTACTCAAGCCATGGGTTCAATTAACTCAGTAATGAGCTCAACTGGATTTATGCAACATCCAAATGTTGTTGGCTTATTAGAAGAGGAATATGATGAATTTATCGAAGATCCATTTGCTTGCATAGTTGAAAAAGTGTTGCCGCGTTTATATAAGGAAATGGATTTTTCGTTAAATGGAGCTAGAAGCCTTTTTGCTGTAGCTCAGGGCATGAGTGCCAGGAATGCCTATTTTGCTCAAATTGGAGCTATAAGCAGAAAAGCATCAGAAACCTATGGAAGCTATGTTGGCCCTATGGGAGCAAGTACAGGAGTATATGCTTGTATGGATTTACTATCAGACAACTTGAGGAGTTTTACTGGTATATCCTCTGATATCCGCAGAATACCGGAAAAAGTAGCTGCGGCTAGTGAGTCCTTATACCCTTATAATTATAAAATGGGATTGCCGGCTGTGGCGCATAAAGAAGGCTCAGTTTTCTTCCCACTGCATATGCCAACATTTATGAGAGAAAAGGACTTTGAGAAGTTATGGTGGCCAACATTTAAGCGTCAAGTAGATGACTATGCTTCGCTTGGTATTCATGCAAGAGCGTTCTGTGAGGGGAATTGGATGAGATATTTAGACTATCTGCAAGATTTACCTACAGATACACGTTTACAATTTGAATATGGTGAGGCAAAGGTTATCAAGGACAAGCTTGGCAGTAAGTTTATCTTAACCGGATTGTTCCCGTTATCTACACTGACTAGCTATAATAAGCAGCAGTGCATAGATAAGACAAAAGAATTTCTAGATATTATGGCGCCAGGCGGCAAATTTATATTTACTTTTGATAAAAATCCGCTGGTTTATGCAGATATTAATCTTGAAAACCTTATAGCTGTTTGTGAAACTGTCAGAGATTATGGCGTTTACGATAATGCAGGCGAAAAAGCCGGATTAGATTTTAGTAAAGATGACTATGAACACTCTAATTCTCCTCCATTTACCAGTAAGTATTACAGAACTTGGGGTGAGTATAAAGAACTTCATCCGCATACACCTGATAATGCAAGGGATATAGTAGAAAATCTGGAAGATAGTATTTTACGGTTTGTTTATAGTTTGCTGCTGTAAATTTTTTAAAATGAAGTAGTGCATTTGGGGGGCCCCCGTTCTGCAGGTGAGATTAGCATCAGGAGTTTTTCTCCAAATGCATTTTTTATAGTGGAGAGTGTGGGGCAATAAAATTCTTGACTAATTCTGAATTTTGGAGTAACTTAATATTACTGGTCTGCTTGTATGGTTATTCTTGCTCGTTCCCTTCTTTTTGGGTTTTTAAATCAAAATGTTCTAGGGAACGAGCTTTTTCCCTTAAATGACCATTTTTGCAGAGTTTTTCGTGACTACTATGATGCTATTAATATAAGGAGGTGATGTGTTGAGGATAGCTATTGTCACGGATCGCTCAAGAATGGATTTTTTGCCGCCAGAGGAAGCATTACAGGAAGATGCACAAAAGCACCGGACTGTTGAGCAGGTGCAGGAGGTTTTATCTAAACATTATGATTGTATTGCTTTAACGGCAGATGATGAAATTATCAGCAAATTAAGGGCGGAAAATATTGATTTGGTTTTTAATTTATGTAACGGTCTCAGAGGTGATAGTAAGACTGCCCAGCTGCCCGCTATGTTAGAATTTGCAGGTATTGCTTATACCGGTTCAGCAGTAGTGGGACATACCTTGGCCATTAATAAGCTTCTTTCCTTACAGGCGTTTCAGACTGCCAGCATACCGACTCCTAAATTTGCTGCTGTTTACTCTCTTGCAGACCTTGATAACCTAAATCTGGAGTTTCCCATAATCGTAAAGCCTAATGATGAAGGCTCAAGCAGGGGAATTCATCAGGACAGTCTGATTTTTGATTGGGCTAGTCTACGTAAAAAAGTAGCTGAAGAATTGGAGCTTTATCGACCTCCTATTTTGTTAAATGAATTTATAAAAGGAAGAGAATTTACCATTGGTGTGGTTGGCAACGAAGATGAAACTGAGGTACTGCCAATTCAGGAATTAGATCTTTCTGCTCTTCCGGAGGAGCTGAGTAAGTTTTACAGTTTTGAGGTTAAAACTTATTATAAGGAGAAGACTATTTATCATCTTCCGGCCCCCTTGACTGCAGCGGAAAAGGAATTAATCGAAAAAACAGCTATTAGAGCTTACCAAGCTCTAATGATCAGGGACTATGGCAGAGTAGATATTAGGCTAAAGGATGGTATTCCTTATGTTCTGGAGATAAATTCGCTGCCCGGTTTGCAGAAAGGCAGAAGTTCTCTTTGGAGAATAGCTGAAGCCAAGGCTGATTTAGGTTATGAAGGTTTGATTTTAAGAATAGTAAGCATAGCTTTAAGGAGATATGGCAAATTATAAGCTGGATGGCTTGTGAAAATTGATTTATAGCTCTTCCGCAAGATTGAGAAGGAGAGGTTGAGCATTGAGTAAAGGAGATTAATTTGAGAAGGGAAGTAATAATATGGTAATGAGTTCAGTTTCTTTTCAGCCGACGGGTTCTACTGTACCGCCTGAGGCTCCTCGTTTTGCAGTGCTGGGAGCCGGACACGGCGGGCTTGCGATGGCTGGTCATTTAGCATTAATGGGGTTTCAGGTTTCTCTGTTTAACCGCAGCGACGAACGCCTGGAGCCCATTCGCCAAAGCGGAGGAATTACCTTAAACGGAGTTGTGGAAGGATTTGCACCGCTATCAGTAGTAACAAGTAATATGGAGGAAGCTTTAGCCGAGGCAGATGTGATAATGGTAGTAGTGCCGGCTAATGCTCATAGTTGGTTAGCCGAGCAGGCGGCACCTTACTTACGTGATGGCCACATAGTAGTTCTCCATCCGGGACGTACCGGTGGCGCTTTAGAGTTTTTGCATGTGGTTGCCAGCAAAGGTGTACGTGTCGATGCCACCATTGCTGAAGCTCAAACATTAATTTATGCAGCCCGCAATAATAATCCGGCACAGGTAACTATTTATGGGATTAAAAATAATGTTCCTGTGGCTGCTCTGCCGAGTCATAACACCGCAAATGTGGTCAAAACTTTACGTACTGCACTGCCACAATTTGTGTCAGGAGATAATATACTTAAAACCAGTTTAGATAATATCGGTGCCATTTTTCACCCGGGGCTTTTAATTCTAAATGCTACGCGTGTGGAGGCCACACGTGGTGATTTTGACTTTTATATGGACGGTGTAACACCCAGTATAGGTAAAGTACTGGAGGCCATGGATGCTGAGCGGGTTGCTGTGGCGGACGCTTTGGGTATACGTGCCATGACTGCCCGCACCTGGCTTTATGTGGCTTATGACGCGGCGGGGCGGACGCTCTATGAGGCAATCCAGAATAATCATGGTTATAAAGGTATAAAGGCGCCAACGGGGCTTTACCATCGCTATATTACAGAAGATATTCCTATGAGCCTGGTACCCATCGCTGCTTTAGGTGAGTTATTGGACGTGCCTACTCCTACCATCCGCTCAATGATACATTTAGGTTCTCTGTTACTGGGGGAGGATTACTGGCGGCAGGGACGGACAAAAGAGAGAATGGGCATTGACGGTTTATCGGCCACTGAGATTCGACGCTTTGTTATGGAAGGAGGATTAGCATGGCTGAGAGAAAACGAAAAATCTTAGGGGCTCCTTTAGGCAATGATGTGCACGTAGCCGGGGTGCTGCGTTTTCTGCGTCTGGCGGAAGCAAATGGCTATGAAACAGAGTTTTTAGGACCGGCAGCGGGTACGGAAGGGATTGTACAAGCAGTATTGAAGTATCGCCCCGATATTCTGGCGTTGAGTTATCGTCTAACACCTGAAGTGGTTAATGGTCTGGTACAGGAGGTTACAGCTGCCTTAAAGAAGGCCGGTTTAGGTGAGACAACCCTTATTTTTGGCGGTACTCCGCCAGCTGCTGCTGCAGCTAAAGCAACAGGTGCCTTTCAGCGGGTTTTTTCCGGACTGGAAGGGGTTGATGAGATTGTTGCTTATCTCCAGGGGCGCGAACACGAGACTGCCGGCCAGCGTTATGCAGATCAGCTTTTGCCGCGGCTGGAGGGCAAACGTCCTTATCCGCTGCTGCGCCATCATTTTGGTCTGCCTTCTTTCCAAGCTACGCTGCAGGGAGTGCGGGAGATTGCTGAGGCCAGAGTAGTGGATATTATTTCCATTGGACCCGATCAGAATGCACAGGCCAGTTTTTTTAGACCGGAAGAGATGGATCCGCTGCAGGATGGGGCGGGAGGAGTACCGCTGCGCCGTCCACAAGATTTGTACGATCTTTACGAAGCCAGCCGCTGTGGTAATTACCCTTTACTGCGCATTTACTCAGGTACCCGAGATTTACTAAAGTGGGCGGAACTTTCGGTCGAAAGCATTCAAAACGCCTGGGGTGCTATCCCACTCTGCTGGTACAGTGAGTTGGACGGTCGCTCTAATCGCCCGTTGGCAGCTGCTTTGGAAGAAAATTTAGCTACCATTGCCTGGTACGGGGAAAGAGGTCTGCCTGTGGAAGTGAATGAAGCCCACCACTGGAGTCTGCGGGAAGCACCTGATTCTATCGCTGTAGTGATGGCTTATTTGGCGGCGCTATTTGCCAAGAAACAAGGAGTTAAGCATTATGTGGCACAATATATGTTTAATACTCCTTTAGGTACTTGGTATAATCATGATCTGGCGAAAATGCTGGCCAAAAAAGAGTTAATTACTTCATTACATGACGAAAAATTTCAGAGTTATACGCAGGTGCGCACCGGTTTGGCAAGCCTTGATGTTAATTTAAATAAGGCTAAAGGACAATTGGCATCTTCGATCCATTTGGCCTTGTCGCTAAAGCCAGATATTATCCACGTGGTCGGGTACTGTGAAGCCAACCATGCGGCTACCGCAGATGATGTGATTGAAAGCTGTGAAATTGTTAATGGTGTACTGCAGAATACAATCGATGGTTTGCCGGATTTGACCAAAGATCCAATTATACAAGCCCGTAAGGAAGCTTTGCTCAATGAGGCGAGAATACTACTGGCTGCCCTTGATGAATTATCTGAACCTGGTGTTGAATTGGGCAGCGATCCCCAAGTATTGGTTAAAGCCATTAAATTAGGCATTCTTGATGCTCCCCATCTTCGGGGCAGCAAAGTAGCGCTCGGTAAAGTACAAACTCAGCTGAATGACGGCTTCTGTGTAGCCGTTCATCCCAAGACGGGCAAACCCATGTCCGAGGCAGAGCGATTAGAGCCGCTGCTGGATAAAAAATAGCGGCTTACTTCTCTATTGGCTGGGAAAGTGGATAAAGGACAAAAACCCTATTGGTGGTATGTTTAAGCTACCAATAGGGTTTTGTTTATGTAAATTGCAAACAATGCCCGGGTAGACAAATATTGAATTTTCAAAATTTACTAAAAGGAATAGCGGTAGAAATAGCGAATAAAGTTTTACGGTCACTTGATATTAATAATTTTTATGGAATTTATTTGGAGGAAGAAATGTTTTTGTATAATACACCGCAAACTACAGTCAATATCAATGGCACGTTAATTGGAGGACAGCCGGGGGAAAATGCCATCGCAGTGTCCGGAAGTATTTTTTTTGCCGGCCATGACATTGTGACTGACCCTATATGCGGAGATTTTAATCAAGAATTGGCGCATAAATTATTATATGAGGAAGCACGTTTGGCAGAGGAGTATGGTTTAACAAGAATTTGTGACGTGATTGGTGAAACGGGACAAGCTTTAATTAAATACTTAAAGTTTGTTTTGGATGAAACTGATTGCCCAATCTTTGTTGATTCTACAAATAGGGGAGCAATATTTGAGGCCTTTCGCTTCTTTAAGGGGAGCAAGGCTATGAATAGGTTAATTTACAACTCTGTTGATTACTATCATCGAGAAGCGGAATTTGAAAAGATTAAGCAGCTGGGAATTAAAAATGTGGTGGTTTTAGCTTTTACGGTTCATCATGTGACGATAGAAGATAAGTTGGCCTTATTATTGGGTGAAAATTGGGAAAAAACGCTGGCATTGGAAAAGCCGTTTACCGAAGGATTGTTAGGTAAGATTATTAAAGCCGGAATTGAAAATATTCTGTTAGATGTCGGCGTGCTGGATTTGCGCAGCATTGCCGAGAGTGCCAAAAGTATTCGTGAATTAAAAGAAAGGATAGGTTTACCATGTGGTTGCGCTCCCGCCAATGCTCTTTTCAGTTGGCAAAAATCAAATGAAGAGAAATTATTAACCCAAAGTGCAATAATTTCGTCAGCGGTAGCGGCTTATAATTCCATTGTTTATCAGGGGGCAGATTGGATTCTTTATGGACCCATGAGGTGTGCAGAGTGGGTTTTTCCGGCCATTGGAGTGGCAAATTCTTTAATCGCATATGGAGCATTGCAGTATGGAGTGCGCCCCCTTAGCAATAATCACCCGTTATACAAAATTTAATTTTTCTTCGAGGTGATTTACATGTCATCAGAGAGTTTGTATTCAGGTAATAGGCTTTTAATGCATTCTTATAAAAGGGCCAATGACTTGGCCCAAGAGCTGCTTAGGCACCAGATCAGTATTTTTTTCTTAATCGATGGTAAAACATTCAATTCGGTTTGGTGGGCCGGATATGATGCAGAAGCATTTTCCGTAAGCTCCAATAGCCATTTTTTAAACGAATTCCAGCAAGGATTTAGTCGTGTTATTGCCATCACAAATGTATCTTCTGCCGATCCGGAGATAAGGGTGATCTTAAAAAGGCTTTCTGCCAAAGCTGCCCTGACAGCTCCGTTTTTTATTAATGGAAAGTTAAAAGGCCTGTGGCTGCTGGCATGGAATGAGACGCGCAGTTTTTCCAAGTATGATGAGTTGATTATGGAAATATTGTCTACTAATTTAGGTTTAAATTTACAAAGTATAATGATTGGTTCCGAAAACTTGCGTTTGCGACGCGAAGCAAAAGCTGTGCATGAAATAAATAAAGAAATTTCACGTTTAACTGATATTAATTTGTTATTGGAAAATATTGCGGAGAAGGCTTGTTGTTTACTGAAGGCCTCTAATTGTTATATTGCTTTGGCAGATGAAGAAAAAAAGATTTTGCATATTCGTGTTAATTTCACCACCCGTACCCAAACCTGGCGTACTTGGGCTCTAAAATACCATCCCGGCGAAGGCAGCACACTGCGCACGGAAGGTTATGTTATGCAGTGGCGTGATTTGACATATTCATATGGCGAAGGTGTAGGAGGTAAAGTGGCAGAATCCTTATCCTCTTTACTCATTCGTAATTTTGCACAATATATGAAAGAAATCACGCCCAGTGTGCCTGAAATGCTGGCAACAGGGGGAATTTCCTCAGCCATTTCTGTACCCATGTGCACCAATCGAGGCCTAATTGGGGTGCTATGTGCTGCAAGCAGTAAAAATAATGCTTTTAATCGTGCCCAGCTAAAAATTATGGAAACTCTGGGTAATCAGGCCGCTATTGCCATCGAAAATGCCCATTATTATACTGAGCAGAAATTGCTTGCGGAAAAATTGCAGTACACATTTATGACTCATGAAAAGCTGCTTGAATTGGTTCTCTCTAATCAAGGGATACAGGCCATTGCCGATACTTTATCGGATTTAATAAAATGTCCTGTTTTTATTCAGGGGA
>JAAZIQ010000073.1 GCA_012800795.1 Bacillota bacterium | reverse complement strand
CTATTTTAAAGTGCCGCTGCTTGCGGCATTTTGCTTTTTCTGGTTAATAGAGGATATACATAAAAATGTGCTATATTTAGCCTAATTTATTAGTATATGCAAGATAGCAGCCTTTAATGACACTTTTTTGCCCTTTTGAGCATTCGACAGGTAAGGCACTTCCCCGCTAGAGTATAGATAGATTAAAATTCGGGGTGATGGTGTGAGGAAGCAAGGGATTACAAGGATACTACCAATACTTATCATTTTACTATTAAGTGTATTTGTTTACAGTCAACTGCAGGAAACTTTTTCAAAGGATGTAGAGCCGCCTCAACAAAATGAAGAGACAGGCAACATCAATGAAGAGAAAGAGCAAAAGTTGGTGGAGGAGAAAAGGCGTGAAGAACGCAGACAACGTGAGGCAGCTTTGCGTAATGAGCTAGGAGCGTTTTTTGTCCCCTTGCCTCCGCTTGACAGTCCGGAAAACCCCCCTGTTAAAGCAAAGGGAATTTATGTAACGGGTCATACTGCTGCAAACAGTAAAAGATTCGCTGAACTAATAGCTTTGCTAGATGCGACAGAATTAAATGCCATGGTTATTGATGTGAAAAATGATCATGGATATATGACTTATCCTAGTGAAATTGAAATTGTGAAAGAAGTTAACGCTAATAAAGGTGCAGTGATTAAAGACATTGATGCGGTAATGACAGAATTAGAGAAGCATGATATTTATCCTATTGCCAGAATTGTTGTTTTTCGGGATCCCCACCTGCCGGAAGTAAAACCAGAATGGGCTATTCAAAAGCTTGGCGGTGGCGGCCCCTGGCGTGATACAAAAAATTTTGCCTGGGTAAACCCTTATGACAAAAGAGTTTGGGATTATAATATTGCTATTGCTAAAGAAGCAGCTTTAAAGGGTTTTCGTGAAATTCAATTTGATTATGTGCGCTTTCCGGAAAATGCCAAACGTGTTGACCGTGAGGCTGAATTTCCCGGAGCTAATGGTCGTTTTAAAGATGAAGCGATTGAAGCTTTTCTTGCCTATGCTCGCCAGCAGCTGGCTGAATATAATGTCCATATTTCTGCCGATGTTTTTGGCGTTATTGCTACTTCCAGAGGAGATGCAGAAGGGATTGGCCAGAACTGGGAAAAAATTTCACCGCAGGTTGATTATATTTGTCCCATGATTTATCCCAGCCACTATGGTCCGGGGTATTTCGGCTATGCAGTGCCTGATGCTCATCCAGGCGGTACTGTAAGCCGAGCCCTTATGGATGGCATCAAGCGTAATGCTGCGTTGGAGAAACCGGCCATCATCAGGCCTTGGCTGCAGAGCTTTACTGCCAGTTGGGTAAAAGGACACATAAAATATGGTGCAGCCGAAGTACGAGCCCAAATAGAAGCGGCCTTGAAGCTAGGGATAGATGAGTTTTTAATCTGGAATCCCGGCAACAGTTATATGGCAAACTCCTATTTAACGGCAGCAGAAGCGGCAAAAATGGAGGCTGAACAGGCTGAGAAAAGACTCGCAAAAGGCTTGGACGTTTTGGGCAGGACACAGGCCAATGCACTTGATGATTATCTTTCTGCTGTAACAAAGAAAGATTGGCGTCAGGCCTATTTATGGCAGGCGGGGAACCTAAAGACTTCCGAAGAGGGGTATAAGTCCTGGTTTGACAGCTGGACAAGCTCTTTAATTTCCTATCGCAGCAGTGAAGTCGGGGAAAGCGGCAGCTATCTTGTGATGCTGGAATTAAAAAACGAAGACATTTTATTTAATTTAGAGGAAAATTTCACCGTTGTTATGGAGAATAACGTCTGGAAAGTTAAGCCAAGTTCAGTATTTTTAACTGCTTTGGTTGAAGTCCCGCAAACTTAAAAGACCATAAGCAGGCACCCACCCGATCAACCTCCAAAAGCAAAATAGAAAAATATGTAATTATAGAAGGAAAATGGAAAGCAGTGTGGTAATTATATAAAAAATATGAAAGCGGAGGTTGCAATGTGCCGAGCATAACCCAAGAGCGGGAACACCTCTATCGTTATGCAAAGCGCTGGGGCTTGCGTGATGCAAGGACTTTGCGTCAAAGCCAAAAAGTAGACAAACTGATAAATAAAATAATGGTTTCTGATCTTCGTTCCCGCAAACACAGTCACGCACAGCGCAAAAAACAGCAAATGTAAAAGCCGGTATGCATTTTGCATATCGGCTTTTACTATTTTCCCTATTATTTTCCTGTAGTTGACTTTGTCAAAAGATTCTTAGCAGGACATTAAGAACAATCTGGCAAAGATTTGATCTTCAACCTTGAAAACCAATTCTTTAGCATTTTCCGGTGTGTTAGGATATTTCTTCAGATAGTCTTCCCACTTGAGATAGTATTTGCTCTCAAATTCCGGAACCTCGGAATGTTTGTAATCTTCTTTGTTGAAGATTTCACCTGTTGGGGTGCCGGGATTATCGTATACACCGTATTCAAGGACGGTTTCACAGACGGCGATTAAGTTTTCAAGATTAATGTCGCTTAAAGAAACCGGATCTTTATCAAAACCGAAAATGTACTGACCGCCTGGTGCCATAATATCAAGCCATTCTTTTGTCTTGTCAATTACTTCATCTTTGGTGCAGCTGGTGAGGTATTTAATGGGGAAGCCCCTACCGAGGACAAACTTTTGACCTAATTTTTCTTTGAGTTTTTTGGGGTCGGTATACTCGAATGTGAAGTACATACCGGTGGGTAGATCATAAACATAGTCTAAAAGACGTGTCCAATCATGCTCCAAGAAGGCACCGCATCTCATGCCAAGTGCAGCATAATCTGTCACAAGTCGCTTCCATGACGGGAGCCATATTTCGGCAAAGTCTTTTTCCCTCAAGTAAGTAGCCATATGCAGCTGGAACATGGTTACTGCTTGTCTGTTGATATTTTCCAGATTATCAGGTAAACCAATTTTGTACATCATGGGATAAATAGCATCCAGCGCTTTGAGCAATTTTTCCCGATTTCTGCGGACGTCTATGCAGATGCCGGTAAAGCTCCTCAACTGGTCAGCGATCCAGTCCATAGGCGCACGCCCAAAGGTGCCCCGCGGCCTGACGGGATAACCAAATTTTTCATATAGTTTTCCTGTTAAAGAAGCAGCTTTTTGGAAATATAGCTGTCCCATGATAACGTCCTGAGCAAGGGCAAACATTGCTCTGCCGGGGTTAACCTCGGGGTCGAGAGCCCTATAGATGCGCGGTAGGCACTTATCAATGATAAAGGCATAGGGATCTTCAATCAATTCGTCATATTCATCTTCATACATGCATTGGGTATTGGGGTGCTGCATAAATCCAGTATCGGACATAACTTTATTAATGGAATCCAAAGTTTGTGAAGAACTGGGAGTATAAACTGTTCCTCCATAAACACAGGAATCGGACGGTATGAGTTCACACAGTTTCTCGGCAGCTTCCTGCAGGAGAGTTGGATCCCAATAGGCAGCTTTTCTGTCAATATTCCCGTAGTCGGCAACAACGGTTAGTGAAAGGCTAACATCAATGGGTACTCTTTTGGGGATTTTATTGTCGAACACATCGCTAAAAATTTGGGTGCGTTCTTCGCGCAGTTTTTCTACATCCTTCACTTAGTAAAACCTCCTTTTAATTTTATAGATTCTAAGAATTATAAATAATTCTTACTATTGGACTTAATTCGACAGATTGCTGTAGAATCCTTCAGTACAGTAAAAACTCTCTATACCAACAGGAACATCATATCTATAAAAGTGAGGTGTTCTAGTTCTTGTAAAATTTCAAGTCCATAATCAGGCACTTCGGGAAAAGCTGCTTTTATTTGTTCTGGTGTCTGATAGTATCTGGACGTAAACTCAGCGTGAGGAGTCAATTGGTAATCTTCTTGTTTAAACTGCTCTCCTGTTTCTTCACCATAGTTGTCATAAACGGCATAGTCTCGAACAAACTCTGTCAGTGCACAGAGGTTGTCCAGATTAATGTCTGCCAAGGTAAGCGGGCTTTTATCCAGACAGAACATGTATTTACCGCCCGGTGCCATAATATCAATTAATTCTTTGGCTTTGTCGATAACCTCCTGCTTGATGCCGGTTTTCACAAGTGAGATTGGATAGAGACCTGTAAGAATGTGTTTGTTGCCCAGCTTTTCTTTAATCACTTTGGGGTCACCATATTCAAACATAATAATTGTGTTGGTGGGTAAATCAACCAGATAATCTAAATATCTCATCCAATCATCTTCACAGAAAATAAACATCTTAATACCAAGTGAAGCATACTCATCAATCTGCTGTTTAAAAGTCGGATAGAATAGTTTGGCAAAATCTTTTTCCCGCATAAAAGTGGGCATATGCATCATATTGCCGACTATGCTGAATTTATTATAATTTACGGGTAGGCCCTTTTTAAACATGATGGGGTATAGTGCTTCACAAGCGGCAGCAACTTTATCCGGTATGCGGCGTACATCCATGCTAATGCCGGAAAAACTTCTTAATTGGTCAGCTAAAAAGTCAAAGGGTGCCGAAGTATTGCCGCCGGGGCCCAGTGCCCGGAAAGAACTATAGCCATATTTTCCTGTTAGGTATTGAGAGATTTGTCCGGATTCAGCAAAGGCTTTATTACGGGCACGGAATGCTTTGTAGATGGTAATTGCTGATAAAACCGGGTCGTCGAGGTTGAGTGCTTTATGCTGCCGCGGTACGACACGTTCCATTAGGCACTCATAAGGGTTTTCAATTAAGTAATCATAGTCCTCTGGCAGCATTCCTACCACTTCAGGATGCTGGATAAAACCGTTTTGGCCCATTTGATAATTTTGTGATCTTAAAATGTCGTAAAATGAAGGGAAGCGAATGCTGCCGCCATAGGGGCAGTTATCGCTATAGAGTGTCTGACACATTTTTTCGGCGGCATCCTTTAGTATGTAGGGTTTCCATAATGCTTCTTTGCGATCAATGCCGCCAAAGTCAGCGATGCAGTGTAAATCTAAAGAAATGTTTACGGGCACTCTGTGAGGCATTTTGCCGCTTAAGAGTGCTTTATAGTTTTCGATTCTTTCTTGTTGCCTGGCTTTTACATCGTCCATTTAATTTACACCTACCTTTTTAATATTTTCTCACATGTTGCCTTAATCAATATTCTAAACCCTATTATAATATAGATAATTAAAAAAAAGTAGATTTATTGTAAAATAAAACAATATTCTGATTACAGTAAGCATATTATTTTTTTATGGCACTTGCTGCCCAAGGTTCTTGAGGGGGCAGCAGTCCATTTAAGGCAACAAAAAACCGCGTTTTTATTACGCGGTTATTGCTTTTTTATGGTGGGGCTAACTGGGATCGAACCAGTGACCTCTTGAATGTGAGTCAAGCGCTCTCCCCCTGAGCTATAGCCCCCTTTTGGTGGACGTGAGGGGATTTGAACCCCTGGCCTCTTGAATGCGAACCAAGTGCTCTCCCTACTGAGCTACACGCCCTCGATGATCAATCATTCTACAATATTATTCGGAAAAAATCAAGGGCTGATCTTTTTTACCCATGTAACAAATTGAACCAAATTTGGTACATGTTTCTGCATCAACCAGGGAACCAATGCGTACTGAAAGTAGATTTGCGGGATGACTGCAAATATCGGGATCATCCGTTACCCTTGTTTGAAAACCGCCCTTGGCCAAGAGCGTCTGCATCATCTGCCGGTACTGCCAGGTATTAAGCTTCGTGCCGCGGAGATCCCAAAACCAGTAGCATTCCAAGGAGATAATAATTTTATCTTCCATGCGGTTATCGACAAATGGCGCTTTTATTAGGGCGGTGGCAATTCCCTTACTGCGCCAGGCAGGAGAAACTTCAATGGCTCCCAATTCCAAAAGATTGGTAATGCCGGTGTGGGCCCAGCGCTCAAATTCCGGATAGTGAAAAGTAATATATCCTATTATGGTCTGATTAAAATGGGCTAAATATACCTGGCCTTCAGGCAGGGCAGCAATCTGTGCAAGCGCTTTTTTTTGGTCTGCCGGCTGCCGGAATTGACGCAAGCCTTCACAGATATTCATAATGATAATTTTTTCTCTTTCCACGGGTCCTTCAACTGTAACAAGACCACAATCTAAGGGGAGCTGAAGTTCTGTATATAAAAAATCTTCTTTTTGCTTGCTGCTGCAAAAATGAGAATTCATGGTGCTCCCCCCTCCTTTGCTGCTTTTCAATTTATTTGCATTATTACTCTCTACTTCTATTCTAACATAAACTCCAGCAAAAGGATACGCAGTAAAAAAAAATTCAGTGGCAAGAAAAATTTATATTTTTTTAATTTAAAACGACAATTTCTGCTAAAATTTTTAGTAGAAATCTGTTAAAATGATACAAGTTTTTAATATTTTTTGGAGGAGTTATTATGAATTTAGTTGCATCTAAACCATATTTGTCTAATGAATTTTGGTATACCTATACCAGTCTTGTTGTTCATAATATTGCTGCAGCTGTAATTGCAATTAACAAATCAGGTCGTATAATCTTTTTTAACAGACAGGCAGAACTAGTTTTTAATAAAAAAGAGCAAGAAGTATTGGGGAAAAAACTCACCAGCGTTTTTAGTCATCTGGCAGAGCATGAGCATTATTTGCTTAAGGCTTTAAAAAGCGGCCGTGGCATCACTGAAGTGGAAACTAATTATTGTCCCTATACAGATAAAGAGGGAGTTTTTATTCACAGTGTTGCTCTGATCAGGACCGCTTTTGGCACGGAAGGAGCCATCTGGATGCGTAAAGATTTTACTGACCAGCGCCGTTTTCAGCAGGAAGTAAATAACGCTGAAGTACAGGCTATAGTCAGCCAGATTGCTGCCGGGGCGGCCCATGAAATTCGCAATCCTTTGACAACAGCAAAAGGATATCTTCAGTTGGCCCAGAAAAAAGCTGATGCTGAAATAGCCTCATATTTAGCAAGCGCTTTGGAGGAAGTTAACGAGATTGAAAAAATTGTCTCAAGTCTATTGGCCCTCTTCCACCCCTGCTCCAATAGTTTTCGTTTTGTGTCTCTTAATGGTTTAATTAAAAAATTATTAAGGCTTGTGGAAAATGCCGGCCTTTTTAATAATATTGTGATTAGAACAATGTTGGACAAGCATGTTCCCCTTTGCCTTTTAGATGTCAAACTAATCAAATATGCTCTTTTGAATGTTTTTCGCAATGCCATTGAAGCTATGCCCGATGGAGGAGTCTTGACTGTCAAAACATCATATGATGCTGCAAAGGAAGTAGTATGTATCGAAATTACTGATACAGGTAAAGGAATTGAACCGGAAAATTTACCTAATATTGTAAAACCGTTTTATTCCACGAAAAAACAAGGATCAGGATTAGGTCTAACATTGACAAACCGTATTATTCATCACCATAATGGCAGTTTAAAAGTGAAAAGTAATTACGGCAAAGGAACATCAGTTCATTTGTACTTGCCCGTTTCGCAATAATAGCAATAATATTTATTTAATCTCGAGCAAAAATTAACCACGGTTGGATGGAACCGTGGTTTTTGTGTTATTTCCTTCGCCCAAATGTCCATACAAGTGGCTTTTTCTTTTTTATGTTGGCGCTTATATCATCAGTTTTTGCCTCTTCTTGAGCAGCATTTTCATTAATTTTTCCCGCGCCAGTACTGCATGCAATGGGAGGCAGGTAATCAGGCAAATTGGGCTTTTTTTCTTTCATTTGCTGCGGTGCCAATTCTGCATTATTTTCTCCATTAAGCAATTTAATAATTACTGAACTAAGAGTTTGCAGATGCTCGCGTTCTTCCGTCACCAGCTGAGCAATTATTTCTCTAATTTTATGAGTAACAGCGTAGTTTTGGGCCAATTCCTGGTAATGCATTATTCGCTGCACCTTTTTTGTGTAAAGCTCTGTTAGTTCAGCTACCACATTACTGGGCATTTGTATTCCTCCTCTGGTAAGTTTTCTGCTATATTGTATTGCAAAAAATGATAGATGACACCGGCAGAAAGTAGTATTGCTAAGCAGTAACATCAAAAGTCGGTATGGAATATATTTATTGCCCCCTACATAAGATTTTTCTTGCCCTTTTAAAATAGAGACGGGCCACATTTTATGCTGCAGATGAATAAGATAGTAAAAAGGATCTCAGGAGGAGCTATTGTGTCAGCCCAAGCTATAACGGCTACCATTAGAGAAAAAAAAATTATTAAGCCGAACTTGAGGGTGGTTTACCCTGAAGTTGCGGGTTTAAATAATGAAGCTGTACAAAGCAGGATTAACGAGCATATTGCCGGTCTGGTTTTTAGTATGATGTTAACACAAGGAAGCCAGGATGCTGAAGCCGTCAATATAGAAGGAACTTATACCGTAGAATTAAATGAAAAAAGCATCTTAAGTATTCGCTTTGAAAATTTTGCCCTTAAAGAAAAAGCCGCCAATGGTACAACTTTGCTAAAAGCATTAACATTTAATTTAAATACGGGAGAGTTTTATCAGTTTTGTGACCTTTTTAATCCGCAAAGGCCTTATCGTATCATTATTAATAATATACTGGAAGCGCAAATTAAACAAAAAAAGCTGCCTACCTTTGGCACTTTCCCCGGAGTAACAGACAATCAGTCTTTTTATTTAATGCCTACATCCATTGTTATTATCTTTCCCGAGCTGCTTTTTACACCACATGTAATAGGGCCGCCGGAATTTAAACTGCCTTTTAGACAATTACATGGTTTAATTAATACGGCGGGGCCCATTGCCAGATTTATGCCAAGTGTAGCAGAGAGATAGGAATAAAAAAATATAATTCTGCCGGCAGGCAAATATATGCAGCACGGGTTGCTACCCGTGCTGTTTTTTAATTATTCATGTGCATATTGCTGTTCCGCACAACGAGGATTTCTTCGGATTTAGCACAAATGCTGTTTCTGCAGGCGACGACAAAAACCCGCCCCAATGTGCCGCTGGGTACCTTCCAGATTATTTCTGCGACACCCTGGGTAGCGCTGGGACAATCAATGCCTATCAGGCGGGCATTTTCGCAAGCACCGGTTCCCGTAGGTTCCAGGAAGAAAAAAGCCCTTTGCACTGGATCAGTAAAAGTAGCACGTACTATAACACGGGCAGGCAGTTGGACGGCATTATTTGTTTTGGGCAGCGGCTGCCCTTTTTCCGAGAGAATTCTCAGGGAGAGAACACGAAATTGCCGGTCTGGCGGCGGAGTTGGGCCACCCCCGGTGGGAATGCAAATAACCTGACCAATAAAGATAATATCGGGGTTTTTTATTTGTGGGTTGGCTGCTTTTAATTGTTCTACGGACACGCCAAATTTGCGTCCTATCAAAAAGAGTGAATCACCTGCTTTGACCGTGTATAATTGCCCGGCACAATGAGTCGGCGGTGAGGGGATTTGTGCACCGCTTACAGGCTGCATGGCTGTGCTGTTATGATTGGCAGTCATTTTTCTATCACCTCCCATTCTGCTTCTGCTATACTATATGCATAAAATGCCTTGTTTGCTTAAAAAAATCAGGACGACCCAATCGTCGTCCTCATTTTTTTAGCTAAGATATTCCTGCAAGGACAGATAAGTTAGCTGTTTGTCAGTGGTCTGACTGGCCAAGACCCTTAAAATTGCTTTTATGGTGTCTAAAGAGGTAAAGCAGGGGACGTTTAATTCTACAGCAGCGCGCCGTATTCGGAATCCATCCCTTTCAGGAATTTTTCCCTTCGTTAAAGTGTTGACAATCACATCTATCCGCCCGCTGCTGATCAAATCCACTACATGCGGTGAGCCTTCGGCTATTTTATTTACCTGCTGCACTTCACATCCCACAGCTCGTAAGGCTTTAGCTGTGCCGGCCGTAGCATAAAGTTTAAAACCTAATTTACTGAATTCCTGCAGCAAAGGAATGGCTTCAGCTTTATCTTTATCTGCCACAGTGGCCAATAGATTGCCGGAATTGGGTAAAGATAAATTAGCTGCCTGCAACGCCTTATAGAGGGCACGCGGTAAATCTTGATCAATTCCCATAACTTCCCCGGTTGATTTCATTTCTGGGCCCAAGGATGTTTCTAAATCCGCAAGTTTGGAGAAGGAGAAGACAGGCGCTTTTACAGCTACAAAGTTTCTGTTGGCCGGCATTCCACCGGGAAAGCCTTGATCTGCAAGGCTCTGCCCCAGTGCACACCGCGTTGCAATTTGTACCAAAGGTATTCCTGTAACTTTAGACATAAAAGGGACTGTACGGGAAGAACGGGGATTAACCTCCAGGACATAAAGTTGTTCCCTGTACAACACATATTGAATGTTAATGATTCCTTTGATTTGTAAAGCTCGGGCCAAGCGGGTTGTATAATTAATTAGCTGCTGGTAATGTGCGGCGGAAAGGGACTGGGCGGGATAAACCGCCATACTGTCTCCGGAGTGAATCCCTGCCCTTTCAATGTGCTCCATAATGCCGGGTATCAACACTGCTTCTCCGTCGGAAATGGCGTCTATTTCCAGTTCCTTGCCCAAAAGATATTTGTCTACTAGAACTGGATGATGAGGCGAAACCCTCACTGCGTTCTGCATATATTCTGTTAGTTCTTTGTCGCTGTAGACAATTTCCATGGCGCGGCCGCCCAAAACATAGGAAGGGCGCACAACGACGGGATAGCCAATTTTTTGAGCTGCCGGTATGGCTTGCTTTACAGAAGTAACAGTATGTCCAGGCGGGCGTGGGATCTGCAAATCCTGCAGCAGTTCATCAAAACGATCCCTGTCTTCAGCACGATCAATATTTTCCACATTGGTACCGATAATGGGAATACCGGCTTGTTTTAGTGGCGCAGCCAAATTAATGGCCGTCTGTCCTCCAAACTGGACAATTACACCAATGGGGTTTTCTTTTTCTACAACATTTAATGCATCTTCAGTTTGCAGCGGTTCAAAATAAAGTCTATCAGCAGTATCAAAGTCAGTAGAAACAGTTTCGGGGTTATTGTTGATAATTATGGTTTCATAGCCTTGTTCCCGTAAAGCCCAGACGGAATGAACGGAACAATAATCAAATTCTATTCCCTGTCCGATACGGATGGGGCCGGAGCCGAGAACTATAACTTTTCGCTTCCCGGTGGGAACAGCCTCATCTTCACCGCTGTATGTTGAATAAAAATAGGGCGTGAAGGAGGCAAAGACGTTGGCATAGGTATCAACCTTTCGATAAACGGGCAAAACACCTGCGTTTATGCGTGCTGCGCGAATTTCGGCTTCTGTAGACTGCAGCAGTTCAGCCAATGTTCTGTCGGCAAATCCCATTTGTTTCGCGTCCTGCCACATTTTTTGAGGTAGATCTTTTATATCCAGACCTTTATAGCGGGCAATTATTTTTTCCATCTCAATAATATTTTTGATTTTTTTAAGAAAAAAAGGGTCAATGAAAGATATTTGCTGTATTTCTTTTATACTCATGCCCCTTCTTAGTGCTTCAGCCAGCATAAAAAGGCGTTCGTCGTTTGGCTGGGAAATTTTTTTTATCATTTGCTCCAAAGTAAGTTTTTCAGTTCCTGCCACTTTCAAACTGTGGACGCCAATTTCCAGCGAGCGAACAGCTTTTAGTAGAGCGGCTTCGAAAGAACGGTCTATAGCCATCACTTCTCCAGTCGCCTTCATTTGCGTGCCCAGTGAACGCTCTGCCGAAGCAAATTTATCAAAGGGCCAACGGGGAATTTTCACCACTACATAATCGAAGCTTGGTTCAAAGGAGGCGGCATCTTCCGCCGGTATATTGCTGTGGATTTCATCTAAAGTCATGCCCACGGCAATTTTAGTTGCCACTTTAGCAATGGGGTAGCCGGTAGCTTTAGAGGCCAAGGCAGAAGAACGCGAAACACGGGGATTTACTTCAATGACTACATACTGCAGCTTTTGCGGATTGAGAGCAAATTGAATATTGCAGCCCCCTTCAATGCCTAGGGCGCGGATAATTTTCAGGGAGGCAGTGCGCAGCAGGTTATATTCTTCGCGGGTTAAAGTTTGAGCCGGTGCCACTACGATGGAGTCGCCGGTGTGTACACCAACCGGATCAATATTTTCCATGCTGCAAATAATGAGACAATTATCTTTACTGTCTCGCATTACTTCAAATTCTACTTCTTTCCAGCCGGCAACGCTTTTTTCAATGAGCAGCTGGTGAATGGGACTGGCTTTTAAACCGCGCAGAGCAATTTGACGCAGCTCATCTTTATTATGGGCAAAACCGCCGCCGGTACCGCCAAGGGTATAAGCCGGGCGGACTACTACAGGATAGCCAATTTGGGCTGCAAAAGCCAAAGCATCATCAAGGGAGGAAACAATGGCTGAAGCCGGAATAGGTTCTCCCAATTCCTGCATGGCTTGTTTAAAAAATTCACGGTCTTCGGCTTTTACAATGGAGGTTAAAGGTGTACCCAGAAGTTTTACGTTATATCGGGATAGAACGCCCTTTTCAGCTAGTTCTTTGGCCAGATTGAGACCAACTTGTCCGCCTAAAGTGGGCAGCAGACCGTCAGGCCTTTCTTTGGCGATAATTTTTTCTACAGCTTCTAGCTGTAAGGGTTCGATATAGACACGATCGGCTACATTGATATCGGTCATGATGGTAGCCGGATTGCTGTTGACCAAAACCACTAAAAATCCTTCCTCTCGTAGTGCACGGCAGGCTTGTGTACCTGCATAGTCAAATTCAGCTGCTTGGCCGATGACAATGGGGCCGGAACCAATGACCAGTATTTTTCTAAGATCAGTATTTTTTGGCAAGGAAAATCCTCCTTAAAAATATTCCTGGTTAATTAATGAGTAAAAGAGCCATAAAAAAAGCTAACCTAACGACAAAAAGGCGTCGCCATGGTTAGCTTGAATCTTTAAAATTGAGCACACTCATTTAAAAGCCTCCTTTTTAGCCTCGCTGGACTAATTTAAAGGTGACACGGATTTTTCATATTCTATCAAGATCCCATCTTTATGTCAAGGATTTACGCAAAGGAGTTCTTTCTGCTTTTGGCCCATGTGCTATAATATAAAATGTATTATCTGCTGAAAGATGACGTAGTTAAAGGAGATAGGGCATTGAAAAAAAATTCTTGCATGTATTTAGTAGCTGAT
>JAAZIQ010000072.1 GCA_012800795.1 Bacillota bacterium | reverse complement strand
TTTTCTTTTTACACCATTATATAGACTTAATCTAGAGTAGTTTAACTATTGTTAATGCTTTTAAAATACAGATTAATTATGTCTCATATTTCTGCAGCTTTAGTGTTTGAGGTGTTTTTAACGGAGAAACAGCAGGAGAATATTTCAAGTCTGCTCTGGCTTGTAAAAAAAGTGGCAGGTGGTTATAATATTAATACGAACATATGTTTGCATTGGGAGGCAGGAAAAATGTCTTTTGTCCACCTGCGTGTGCATAGTGAGTTTAGTTTTCTGCATGGTGCCTGCCGTTTGGAAGAATTGGTTTTAAGGGCAAAAGAGCTGGGTATGCCGGCGGTTGCCCTGACAGATTATGGTGTTCTGCATGGTGCCGCTCGTTTTACCGAGCTTGCCCTGCAGCACAATATAAAGCCAATTTTGGGGGTTGAACTGCAGCTTAATACTGGTCTACCCATTGTACTATTAGTAAAAAATAAAACGGGCTGGAGTAATCTGCTCCGTCTTGTCAATTCCTATCATTTGGCACAACCGGCGTCCAAAAAGCTAGAACTCTCGACTTTAGTTCGTTATGGTAATGGCCTAATCCTTGTGGTTCACAGCAGGGGCGAAGGTGTGTCCTGGCAGGGAAATTCTTTTTTGCCGCTGGTGGAAGAAACTTTGAGGACGCTGCGCCCGCTTTATACCGATGATTTTTATTTGGCTTTGGAAAATGCAGGACTGCCGGGTGAAGAACGTTTAAATGTGCAGTTGGCTGCACTGGCGCAAAAGCTGCAGCTGCCGCTGCTGGCTACGCAAAATGTGCATTACCTGCATGCAGATGATGAGCCCCTCTACAGGATGGTAAACTGCATTCGTACAGGTAAGCCACTGGCGGGAGCCTGTCACTACTTTTTGCCGAGGGGTGCTTATGACTTGTCTGCGCCGACCGTAATGCGGCGCCGTTTTGCAGACTATCTGCAGGCGTGTGACAATACACTGCAGGTGGCGGAGCGCTGCCATTTTATCCTGCGGCGGGAAGGTATGCATTTGCCGGCAGTTGAGCTGCCCGGAGGCGAATCGGCAGAGTCGGCCCTGCGGCGTTTCTGCCGTGAAGGGATGCAAGGGAGGGGGCTGGTAGGAGAGAAAGCCAAACAACGTCTGGAGCGGGAGCTGGCGGTAATATTGTCAAAAGGATTAGCTGCTTATTTTTTGATTGTACACGATTTAGTCAACCATGCGCGCGCTGTCGGCATTCCGGTAGGTCCGGGGCGCGGATCTGCCGGCGGCAGTTTAGTGACCTATTTATTAGGTATTACTCAGGTGAATCCTTTGGCCCATGGTTTATATTTTGAGCGCTTTTTAAGCGAAGATCGAACTGATTTCCCCGATATCGATATAGATGTTTGCCAGCGCCGGCGGGAAGAACTGCTGGATTATTTGCGCAAGCGTTATGGTGCCGGGCGGGTGGTACAGGTTAGTACTTTTAGCACTTTAGGAGCACGGGCAGCTGTGCGCGAAGTGGGGAAAATGCTGGATATCAGCAGTAATAAAATAACGGCTGTGGCAGAAGCACTGCCGCATTATGCGGGGCGGGGCGGCATTGAAGCGGCAATCAGGCAATTTCCTGAGTTTCAGCAAAATTATCTGCGCGACCGGGCGGCGCAGCAAATATTAGAAAAAGCACGTCGGTTGGAGGGCTTATGCCGCCATCTTTCAACTCATGCCAGTGGAGTGATTTTGGGTGTTACTGATTTGACCGGGGTACTGCCACTCTGTTATGGTCCTGCCGGTGAAATTTTGTCGCAGTGGGACAAAGACGATGTAGAAAGCATGGGCTTTTTAAAAATTGATATTCTTGGTTCGCGCAATTTAACCATTATTCATGATACATTGGCGTCTGTGGCAGTTTCCCGGGGGAATGCGCCGGCAGTGGAAGAAATCCCCTTAGATGATGCGGAGACATTTAAGATGTTACAGCAAGGCGATTCTTTGGGCTGCTTTCAACTTGAGAGTGCTGGTATGCGCCGGGTATTGAAGATTTTACGGCCGGAATGTTTAGAGGACCTTATTCATTTACTTTCCCTCTACCGCCCCGGGCCATGGGAAAGTGGGATGGTAGAAACTTTTGTTTCCCGCCGCCGCGGACAGGAAAAAACAGACTACCTGCATCCTCTGCTGGCGGATATTTTAAAAGATACTTATGGTGTGATACTTTATCAGGAGCAGGTAATGCGCATTGCCTGTGAAGTGGGAGGTTTTAGTGCGGGTAAAGCAGACTGCTTGCGGCGAGCCATGGGTAAGCGTTCAGCAGTTGTAGAAGAAATTTTTCGGCCGCAATTTATTAGCGGTGCCAGGCAAAAAGGCCTCAGTAAAAGTGAAGCAGAAACAGTTTTTAATTATCTTTGCCGTTTTGCCGGCTATGGTTTTAATAAAGCTCATTCAGCTGCCTACGCGCTTGTTTCTTATTGGACGGCATACTTAAAAAAACATTATCCGGTAGAGTTTTATGCAGCACTGCTGTCGGCGGGTTTTGGTTATTACGGTTCAGTTGTTTATATACATGAAGCACGACGAAGGGGCATTAAATTTTTGCCGCCGCATGTTAACCACAGCGGCCCAACATTTTTGCCGGAAGGAAAGGCTATACGCGTAGCGCTATCTGTGGTACGGGAGCTGGGGAGCCGTAGTGTAGCTGCCGTTATTAGGGCTCGGGAGCAGGGGCCATATTGTTCACTGCATGATTTTTGCCAGCGCCTAGGCCGCAGTACTTTACGCCGCAGTGCGCTGGTAAATTTAATTAAAGTAGGTGCTTTTGAGGGGCTGGGTTTAAATCGGCGTCAGGCTCTGGCCATGCTGGATTATGTGCTTAAGTGGACAGACCGCCAACCGGGGCAGTTAAGTTTTTGGTCATATTTACCGGAAGAAAAAGATATTCCTGCTCTTGCAGATTTTAATGCTCAAGAAGTGGCGGCAGCAGATGAGGAAATTCTTGGTTTTAGCCTTTTATGCCATCCACTGCATTTTTATCAAGAACAATTAGAAGGAGTTAAGTGTTTGCCCTTAAAAGAATTGCCGACTTTACCTGCCGGTCAGGAAGTTTCGGTGGCGGCTTTTGTCATGGCGCGTTCACGGCGGCGTCTAAAGCAGGGCGGTGTAATGCTCACGCTTTTTCTGTCCGATGAAAGCGGTTTTGCCGAGGCAATTTTTTATCCTGCCGCTTACCGGCGCCTGCTGTACTGTTTAAAGGAAAAGGCCTTATTTTTAAGGGGTAAAACTACCGAGGATGGTGATGCACTGATTGTGCAGCAGGCGCTACCTCTGGCATTACTGCCTGGAAAACAGGAGAATAAAACATCTGTGTTGAATAAATAAAGAGCACTTATAAGAGCATTTAGAAAGATTTTTGTTTGCATAAAGGGGCTTAAGTTAATGAATGTAGTAAAGGCTATAGAAGAAGCAGGCAGCCTGCAGGAATTGCAGGACATAAGCAGCTTTTGTCGACAATGCGGCCTTGCCCAGAGCAGGCAAAAGCTTGTTTTTGGTGAAGGCAACCCCCGGGCCGATATTTTTCTCCTGGGGGAGGCGCCGGGGGCAAAGGAAGATGAAACAGGACGACCTTTTGTGGGGCGAGCCGGAGAGCTGCTCACAAATTTGTTGGCGCAAGCGGGACTAAAAAGGGAAGACGTTTACATTACCGGATCGTGTAAGTGTCGTCCACCCAAAAACCGCAATCCCTATAAAAAAGAACTGACTGCCTGTCTGCCAATTTTGAAGCGACAGCTAGCTTTAATTAAGCCACAGGTAGTGGTCTGCTTGGGTTTGGTGGCTGTCCATAATTTGCTTGATCCGAAAGTTCGCCTGGCAGATGTACGAGGCTGCTGGTTTGACGGTCCTGGCTATCGCATCTTTCCCACTTATCACCCTGCTGCTGTTTTACGTGGTACGGTGAAAGCAGAGCTGCTGGTGGAAGATTTCCGGCGCGTGCGGGAGAACTTGTATAAGGATAAATTATAGGTTGACAAACAATAGGTAAAACTGTATCGTAAACATAGATATAAAGGATAGCTATATTAAGATCATTTATTTTTGGTCGCAACTCAATACTTTGTTAGCTCCGAGTCTATGCATCTAAGGGCTAGCCTATGAAGCATAGACCGTTAGGGTTGTATTGGAAACGGTGCAGCCTCCCAGTGGAAAGGAGAACAACTATTTTTGCAGGTTATTTTACCTCTTCCGCTGGAAGAGGTATTGCTTTTTAATAAGCAAGATGTTGTATTGCTGCGGGGGTGGTCTTGATAGAAATTAAGCATCGTCGGCTGATTTATTTCTCTGCCATTATTATTGTTATGGCTTTAGCGGCAGTGATAAAACTCTGGGACACTACACCGCAGTATGTTAAAGAGTACCTTGGTGAAGGAGAGGCGGCCAGAAGGGTTAGAGCTTTAGAAGATGATAAAGTTAAAGAGCTGTATATAATTACCGATCGCAAAAGAGAACCTGTACAGATGCTGCAATTTGTGGAAACGGTAGGCTATAACGGTCTTATTAGGCTGCAGGTTAAGCTTGATATACAGAAGCAAAAATTAGTGGACTTAAAGATTTTGTCACATCAGGAAACTGATAACTATGGGGGCTATGCGGCAGAGGATTGGTTCATGGCGCGCTTTTTAGAAAAAAGTACCGCTACAGATTTAAATCTTGTGAAAGTTATGGCACAAAGTAAGGATGAAATTGTGGCTGTAACGGGTGCTACCATTACCAGTCAAGCCATCGTGGATGGCGTAAATGCCGCCTTTAATGCTTTTAGAAATTATAAGGAGGGGATTAAATGAAGAAAATGAGAAATGTATTTATTTTATTGTCCTTGGTTTTGCTGCTTCTCTTTTCCGCAGCTTGCGGCAGTAAAGAGCCGGCGGCGAACGGGGACAATAATTCCGGTGGAGAGGAAGAAGAAGCAATTGTGATTGCAGGAGCAGAGCTGGGAGAGCACAAAATCACAGTTGCCAAGTTGAAAGAAAAATATAACCCGGTGGAAGAAGATGTGGTTTCTGTCAATTCTTCCGGCAATGAAAACGAGTATAGTGTAAAGGGTGCTTTATTTTCTGAAGTGCTAGAAAATTTAGGTATAAACCAAAAAGATTTACCTGCTATTCGTTTTGTAGCCGGAGACGGATATATGATGGAAGTGCCCAAAGAAGTTTTGGAGGCACGGGATATTATTTTGGCCTATGAAATAAACGGTGAACCTTTACATGAAAAAACAAAGCCTATCAGAGCCATTGTCCCCGGCGAGCGTTCTATGTATTGGGTCAGGAACTTGGTAAAAATTGAAATTTTGGAGGCAGCAACGGCAGAAGCTGTCAGTAAGTTAATGTTTTTAGAAAGTGTTGTTAGCTCAATGGAGGAGCATGATTATACATACTACGAAAGTATTGATAAAGCGGTTTTGTGTAAAAAACTGCCACTGCCGGAAGAAGACGATACTGTTTATTTGAAATCCAGTGACGGCCTTGATAAAAATGAAAAAGCAGAAGTGTTTTTGAATGAGGGCTATATTAAGATTACCGGCGAAGCCAGTCCGGCTTATCTTTCACCCAATTTACCCAAAGGGATGCATGTTAAGGAGCTGCTTTGGGTAGGGAAAGCCGATGTCGGTATTCTTTCCGTAGAACAGGGGCTTAAATACTTTACTCCGGTACAAAAGGGTGAAGCAGAGGGAATTTTGATAACGGATATTTTCCAAGAGGTTGATATGGCAGATAGTGAGAAATATCTTTTTACTGCCGTAGATGGTTATGAGGTGGAAATCAGCAAAGATGATTTGGCAAAAGGAGTAGTTTTTATTAAAGACAGCGGAGAGGTCACGGTAATGTTTGACGGCTTGCCTAAAAATACTACTGTTAAAGGTTTGGTTACTATAACCGCCTTAGAAAATTAAAGTATATAGGAGGAGGAAAAATGAAAAAAGCAGCTTTAAGAGTGTCTTTATTGTTGGTTGTATTATTATTAAGTACAGCTTTAATTGCTTGTTCAGGTGAAAAAACAACGCCGGCTGAACCTGAGTGGTCTATTACTATTGAAGGGGTAAAGGATGAGCCTATTACTTTTACGGATTTGGATGCTGCAAAATTAACACAAAGAGATGTGGAAGCAGTAAAAACTAAAAAAGACGGAACAGAAGTAAAAGAAAATTGGCAGGGTGTTTCCTTGAAGGATGTTTTGGAGGCCGTAGGTGCTAAAGATTACCAAAGTGTAACGGTAGAAGCGGCTGACGGCTATGCTAAAGATTATACTTTAGAAATTATAAACAGGGAAGAAACTATTTTGGGCTTTGTACGTGATGGCGAAAAGCTGGATGAAGAGGACGGACCTGTGCAAATGGTACCGGCAGGTGAATCTGGCAATATGTATATTAAAAACTTGGCAAAGATTATTGTTAAGTAAGTGGTAAAATATGCTAGGTAAGCTAGTCAAGAAATTTTCGCTTTTTGACTTGGTACTGCTGGCTTTAATGGCCTGCCTGGGAATCGCCACCAAACCCATTATTGTTCCTTTAACCCAAATTATTACCGGCCCCCTTTTCATCCCAGGCGGGGTCATTGCCGGCGGCTTTTATATGCTGTGGATCGTCCTGGGGGTAGCTTTGGTGCAAAAAACCGGGGCAGGCACACTTATCGCAGTGGTGCAGGCCATCATGGTTACTGCCACTGGTATTATGGGTACCCACGGCTTCTTTAATATCTTCACTTATATTTTGCCCGGACTGGCAGTAGATTTGGTAATGTTAATTTCCCGCCACCGCGGCTGCTGTCTTGGCTGTTGCTTTGCCGGGGGTATTGCAGCTAATATCAGCGGCACTGCACTGGTTAATTTAGTATTTTTCCGGCTGCCCTTGATTCCTTTGCTATTAAGTTTATCTGCAGCGGCACTCTCCGGGGGGCTGGGAGGAATTATTGCCCACAGCTTAAATAAACAATTAAAAAAGAGCGGTCTAAGCAGCATACTTGGCAAGGGGGATAAGCATGCCTAAAAATTCTACTATCAAGATAGCGCTGTTGTTGTTGGGAGCTATAATACTGGGAGCGCTTTTACGAGAGGCAATGTTCAAAGTGGCAGCAAAAAAAACTACTACCTCTTATGTTCCTGCTTTGCAGATTAATGGCGATATCAAAAATCCCCTTACGCTACTGGACGAAGCGGAGTTCGACAGTGTGGATTTTGAATATAAAGGGGAAAGAAAGCGGGGTATCCCCCTCGCCAGTATTATACAAAGTACAGAACCTATCACAGAGAAGCATGAAATACTGTTTATTGGCGAGGATGGCCTCAGCGCCTTAATAGATGGCTCAAATTTAGATGGCTGTCACATTTTGTTGTCTGAAAATGGCTGGGAGGCGATTAATCTTTTACATCCTGTCAGCAGCAATGTAAAAAGATTGAAGGAAATAATTATTATTGCCCCTGATGCACCATTAAATTTTGGCGTTAACATTATTTCCCAGACAGAAAATTTGGCTTATTTTACCCCCGGTCAACTTTATAAAGAGACCGGAGTACAGATGCCCTATTTTGAAGGGACTTCCACCGTTACCAATGACGGAGGCCAAAACAGTGTTTCTATTTTTACCAGGCGGCAGCTTTATCCTCTACGTGATTTAGTTGATTTTTCGGAGGCGGAGCAGTTTGTTGTAATGGGAGCAAAAGGTGAAACGCTCTATACTTCTGACCCCGGTTTTCTACAGGTAAATAAAAATTTTCTTAATTATTTTAGTCTGGATCGTGAAAATGAAATAATTGAAAATGTTAAAGGCTTTATGATTGCGCCTCCTTCGCGCTCTATAACCGATCTTTACCATGATACTTTACACTACCTGCAGCGAGATGAAAAAGTATTGCTGCTGTTCCTTGATGGTTTTGGCTATCATCAGTACGAATACGCCAAGGAAAATGGCTATATTCCATTTTTAAGCACTTTACCGCAGGCGGAAAAGGCGCTTTCAGTTTATCAACCCGTTACCAATGCCGGTTTTGCCGCCATGATTACAGGAAAAACACCTGATGAAAATGGTGTTTATTCCCGTGATCAAATGGATTTAAAAACTCCCTCCATTTTTGCCATGGCCAAGCAATTGGGGAAAGAATCTGCCCTTATTGAAGGCCACATTAAAATACTCAACACGGAAATTGAGCCTGTACTTAATATCGATCTCAATGGGGATGGAAAAAATGAAGATGAAATTTACAGCACGGCCTTAGAATATGTAAAGGATGCGAACTATGATTTAATAATGGTTCATTTTCATAGTATAGATGATGCCGGCCACAGTTATGGTGACCTTCATGAAAACACCATGGAGCAGCTTAAAGTTGTTGACGGTTATGTCCGGGATTTAGTTGAAGCGTGGAAAGGTAAGGTAATAATCCTGGCGGATCATGGCATGCATTCCACGGAAGATGCCGGCAATCACGGTGAATTTAGGTATGAAGATTTAATCGTTCCCTATATAATAGCCGAAGGAGGGAGAATCGAGTGAAAAAGGTTGTTATTGTCTTAGTGGTTCTTTTAATTATCGTGGCAGTGACTGCATTCCTAAACCGGGAAAGCCTGAAAGATAAAGCGGCCAGTCAGGAAAAGGCTATTTTGTATATTAAGGCTGACGGTAAAGAAATGGAGGTTGATTTTGCCACCATTAAAGAACTGCCGGAAAAAGAGTTTCCTGCAGTCTTAAAAAGCAGCGGCAAGCCGCCCGTTGATACCAGTTATACCGGTGTACAGCTAAAAGATTTGCTGGCAAAACTGGAAATTAAGACAGCTGATAAAAAACAAGTAATAACTAAAGCAGTGGACGGCTATACAGTAGCTTTATCAATGGAAGAAGTTCTGTTGGATGACAATGTATATATCGTATATAAACGTGACGGTAAAGATTTGGGCACCAGGGAAGAAGGGGGCTCCGGTCCCTATCAGATAGTAATCAGAGGGGACCAATTTGGACAAAGATGGAATAAATATTTAATGGAGATAGAACTACAGTGACATTACCGATTGTTGTCAAAGATTTATCTTTTCAATATGAAAATGACGCAATATATATATTGCGTCATTTAAACTTGTCTGTGGCTAAAGGTGAAATAGTGGCCATTGTCGGTTTAAGCGGCATTGGCAAGAGTACGCTCTGCTATTGTTTAAGCGGTATTATACCACATGTTTACGGAGGTATGATGGAGGGTGAAGTGCTGCTTAACGGGAAAAGCACCAGGGATTTAACCTTACCCGAAATTGCCACAAATCTAGGCATTGTTTTTCAAAATCCTGACCATCAGCTTTTTTCTTTTACCGTGGAAGATGAAATTGCCTTTGGTCCGGAAAATTTGTGTGTGCCGAGAGATGAAATTGCCCGCAGAATAGATGAGGTGCTGGAAAAAGTCGGAATGAAAGAATTCAGATATGCCAACCCGCAACAGCTGTCTGGGGGGCAAAGGCAGCTGATTGCCTTGGCGGCAGTACTTAGTTTGCAGCCGGAAATATTAATTTTTGATGAGGCCATGTCGCAAATTGATGCCGACGGCAGGGAAAAGATCAAAGAAATGATGCTGAATTTACGTGCTGATGGTAAAACCATAGTAATAATAGAACATGATTGGGAAAATTTGCAGATTGCCGACCGGGTGTTGGTATTGAAGGGCGGTAAACTGGAGCCCTTTACCGGCAGCTTGTCTTAGGCAGGTGAGTATTGATGATTTCCCTTCAAGATGTCAGTTTTCGTTATCAAAGGGATAAATGGTTATTTAAACACCTTAATTTAGAAATTAAGCAAAACCTTATCACTTTTATTGTTGGGCCCAATGGCGGTGGGAAGACAACATTAGGCAAGCTGATGGCCGGTATTTTAAAACCGCAAGCCGGTACGGTGCTGGTGGATGGTTTAAATACAAAAGATGTGGCACTGGCAGAAATAGGAGCAAGAATTGGGTACCTTTTTCAAGAGCCGGAAAGGCAAATATTTGCTGCTAGCGTCCGAGACGAAATTGCTTTTGCCCTGGAGCTGCGCGGGATAAGTCAAGAGGAAATTAACACTAAAGTAGATGCTGTTTTAAAACAGTTCCAATTGGAGCAGCTGGCAAATTTATCACCGATAAAATTAAGCCGTGGAGAAAAACAACGCTTGGCCATTGCGGCCATTATGGTTAATCAGCCTCGTTTTTTTATTCTTGATGAACCAACCACAGGCCTGGATAGGGAAAGGAAGGGAATTCTTTCTTCTGTGATTGAAAAATTAAAGGACGAGGGAATTGGCATGGTGATTATCAGTCATGATCAATACTTCGTGCAAAGGCACGCGCAGCAGATAATTACTGTGGCAGGGGGGGAAATTGTTGATGTGGCAAGCTGCAGCACTTGATCCCCGTACGAAACTATTTTTGGTTTTAATCTTTTCTAGTTTGGCCGTTTTTATAAAAAATGTATATATTTTGCTTCTTCTGCTGTTTATTACTCTGCTGACGGTAAAGGTAATTGGCGGGGATATAACGAGTATCTTCCGTAAATTACAAAGATTGATTACTGTTTTTGTGGCGATAATAGTGATCCAAAGTATTTTCACAGCGGAAGGTCAGGTAATCCTGCAGCTAGTGAAAATAAAACTTCTAACTGATGTGGGGTTGTTGCGTGGCGTCCAAACGGTTTTGCGTTTTTTTATTGTTATTGCTGCAGCTGCCATTATGACAACTGCTAACCCCCGTGATATTATTCAAGGGTTAATACAATGGAAAATCCCTTATGAATTGGCTTTTATGGTCACCATTGCCATCAGATTTCTACCTCTTTTGCAGGAAGAAGCAAAAGACACACTTACAGCCTTGCAGCTGCGGGGTGTTAATTTGAAGAAAATACCACTTTTTAAACGCTTAAAAACTTATTCTTATCTATTAATGCCTCTGTTAGTGAGTGTTTTAATGAAATCGCGTGATCTTTCCGTCGCTATGGAAATGCGTGCTTTCCGGGCTTTTCCTCACAGGACGAGTCTTAGAGAATTGCATTTTTGTCAGGCTGACTATTTGGTCATGGCTGTTGGTATGGTTCTTTTTCTTTTGCTGTTAATGATCTCTGTTAAAATTAATTAGGAGGTCTGGAAAGAATGAAAGTTTTTTCTGTATTTGGCATTACTAAGTCGGGAAAAACAACCACTATTGAAAATATCATTGCTGAGTTAAGAAAAAGACGTTTTACCGTAGGTTCGGTCAAAGAAATTCATAATGAAAAATTCGCCATTGATACTGAAGGGACTAATACAGACAGGCATAAAAAGGCCGGCTCACAGTTGGTAACGGCGCGCGGAATATATGAAACAGATATTTTGTTTCAGCATCAATTGACAGTAAAAGAAATTTTACAGTTTTACGACCATGATTATGTAATTCTAGAAGGTGTTACGGACACCTGTGCACCGAAAATTATTACAGCTCATAATACAGAGGAAGTTGATGAGCGCCTGGACGATACGGTGTTTGCCATTTCGGGAAAGCTGGCCAACAGCATGCAGGAATATCGAGGATTACCGGTAATCAACGCCATTACAGAGACTGAAAAACTGGTAGATCTGATAGAGGAAAAAGTATTTGAACGGCTTCCCGATGTGGCAGATGAATGCTGCTTGGCCTGCGGATATACTTGTACGGAATTATGTGCCAGAATACTGCAGGGCAAAGCAAAGCGCGAAGACTGTGTTATTTCCGACGGAAGTATTTCCCTCACAGTTGATGGAAGAGAAATTGACATGGTGCCTTTTGTGCAAAAGCTTCTTTTTAATGCCGTTACCGGTGTGGTAAAGGAATTGGACGGTTATCGTGAGAACGGAGAAATTGTGGTTAAAATAAAAGGGAAATAAGCAAAAACGGCGACAATTGTGTAAGGGGGTGAAAATGGTTGATTGCCTTAAAAGATGCGCAGGAAATTTTGTTACGGCAGCTGGAACATTTAGTGCCTAAAAATAATAATCTGCAGCAAATAGCTTTATGGAATGCCGGAGGACGAGTTTTGGCTAAAGACATTATTGCTGTAGAGAATTTTCCTGCCTTTGATCGTTCTTTGGTAGATGGCTTTGCATTAGCGGCAGAGGATGCCATTGGGGCAACAGCTGAAAAAACTGTAACATTAGCTGTCAAGGATGAAGTTGCCGCCGGATCTGATGTGGTAAATAAATTAATACCTCATACTGCAACGAGAATATTTACAGGTGCGCCGCTTCCTTTGGGAGCTGACTGTGTAGTTAAGCAAGAAGAAGTGCTTGAAACTACCGGTAGCTGTAATGAGCAGATGATACAAATTATGCAACCACCCAAGAAAGGCGAAGGAGTTGGTTATAAAGGAGAAGATATCGCAGCCGGGGAGTTATTAATCAATGCAGGGACAATTTTAACGGCAGCTCATTTGGGAGTTTTAGCAACCTTAGGTGTTGATCCCGTGCCGGTTTTTAAACAGCCTGTAGTAGGTGTTTTTTCCACGGGTAATGAACTGATTGAAGTTGATTCTCATTTGCGTCCCGGAAAATTACGTGCTTCAAATATCTATGTTTTATCTGAAATAATCCGGCGGGCCGGTGGAGTGCCGATAAATTTAGGTATTGTGCCTGATAGCGTGGAAGAGGTAATCAAGATTTACGAGGAAGCTGAAAGGCGGGCAATACCTCTTGTTGTTTCTACCGGCGGTACCGCGTCTGGGGATTATGATGTAATTAAAGAGGCTATGGATAGATTTTCTGCCCAAAGATTGTTTAATAAAGTAGCAATTCGCCCCGGCGCTCCGGTAGTTGTATCGGTCAAGCCAAAACAATTGCTAATTGGTTTATCCGGCAATCCAGGCGGAGCAACTGTGGCGATGCTGATCTTAGTCTACCCTCTGATAGCAGGTCTGGCCGGTGCAAGACGCTGCCTGCAGCGGTATCAGGCATTATTGGAACAGCCAATCCATTATAAATCCAGCTTCTGCAGCTATTTTTGGGGCAGTTACAGACAAGAAGGCAGTACAATAATTGTGAGACCTCTGGAGAATCAATTTTGTGGTTCAATAAAAAATTATGCCAACAGCAATTGTTTAATTGAAGTGCCCGGAGGTAAGAATATAATGAATAATGAACCGGTAGCAATTTTGACGCTGCCTTAAAAAGAGGGTTTCTGGAAAAATTGCTAAACAACAGTAAAGGGTAAGGCGAGATGCAAATGTTTAGCCGGGATCTCTGTGAAAAATGGAATATTATTTCTTGGCGCTGCCAAAAAGAGTTTTATAGTAAAAAAAACAGGGTCTTTCTTTATAATTTTACAGGATACCAGGGGGAGAGTTGGGATTGGGTGATCAAAATATATACTCATCCCCGCTCTTTAAGTAAAGAAGCCCAAATTATGCAGGCTCTTTATGATGAAGGCCTAGCGGTACCGAAAATTATTGCGTCCGGTGCAAATTATTTGGTTTTAGAATATATCCAAGGTAAAAATCTGCTGACATGGTTTGAAGAACAGGAAAAAAAAGCACAAAAGCCCGCCGGTTCCAAAGAAATAACTTCTGTCTTGGAGCAGTGGGCTCTATGGTTTGCTGACTTTTATGGTATTTTGCACAGAAAATATGGTTACAGTATTATTTTAAATGACGTTAATTTGCGTAATTTTATTGTAACTGAACAGGAAATATTTGGTTTTGATTTTGAAGACTGCCGCACTGGTAAAAAGGAAGAGGATTTAGGGCGTCTTTGTGCTTTTATTCTAACATATGATCCGATATTTACTTTTTGGAAATATCAGTTTGTTTTAGCCATTAAAGATATAATCGTAAAAAGCTTAAATCTTTCCTGGGAAACAGTTTTTAAAGAAATTAAAAAAGAATTGGAGTGCATGAAAGAACGACGCCAGCGACCGGACATTATCCCTGAAAGGGTTGATATAATTAAATAAGCGCAGATAAATAGAAAAACCGCCACTTTTGCGGCCAATGCAAATAGTGGTGGTTTTTTGTTTTACTAGAGGCGATAAAGATTTTTTATGATGCAAAAATAGTATCTCTAGGCAAAAAAAAAGAGAAGAAATGTTTTCTTAACGACAGAGTTGTTGTGATGGAAACTCGAGTTGCTGCAAAATAAGTCTAAGCTTATTTTGAACCCAGAGTCGTTCACGGTGGATGCGTGGAATCGAAAGCCAAAAGTCATCTAAGTATTGATAAAACGAATGTACTGCAGTTGGTTCGGTTATGGTAATAGCAAAGGAGGATTGCGAGTTAATGGTAGGGGTTGAGATAACGGCGATTGCATTATCTTTTACCCATAAATGGGAGTTGAATAAACTGGTAATAAGGTTATTTGAAATTAGGGCGACTTCGTAGTTTAGGTACTTTTCTAACATAGATAATAGGTTAGTAATGTATTCTATGGCCAGTGAGCGCGCACGGGGGGATAATTTTGAAGCAGGCATCTTGGTAATTGCATTATAATCAACGATATGGCGGTAATATGCCTGACCTAAATTTTTATGAAAAAGGTGCTGAAGCCTTGCCTGTGATGCTAAATACATTTCGTAGTCTTCAGATCTCACTTGTTTTTCCAAGAGGATTGAGTGAAATACTTGGGTAGATGTTATTTGTTCTAGCGAGAAAGAGGAGTAGAGATAGCAGTTGCCTGGTTGTTGCTCTGCGCTAATGATAAGTTGCGCCAGTTCGCTTGTTTGTTGAGCCGTATATTTTTCAAGGAGCGGCCGGCTGTTTGCTAGCAGTGCTTCAAAGCGAGCTTCGTACTGTTGGACAATAAGAGGATCGGAGAAAAAAATAGTATGAAAAGTAGTTTGCTGTTTTTCGCCGGTGAGGCCGATAAGTGCGGCCTTGTTTTTAATAATAAACATTGTTTCACTAAGTACAGTATTAATATGTTTCGGCAGATAAAGAGCAGATGTTCTGCCGCTCATATGGATAGGAATCCAACCGCTATCTATAGGAAAAAGATATTTAAAATCGAGAACCATTGTATGGATAATGGTAATATGGTGACCATTATCGATTATTGCTTTTAACTTATCCTGCCAGGAGGCACGATAGCTAGCGTATTCTACAAGCCATGTAAAATCTTCCTGTGTAAAATATAATATCTTTTGACCCGGTGGCAGTGTTAGAAGCAAATCATGAAAACGCTGGAGGGCAGCTCTTCTTCCGGCATTGTTCAGGTAAACGTCAAACTTGCCTGTATAGGAAACTCCGGGATAGTCTTGCATCATTTCTTCCGGCTGAAAATTTATACTATTATGGGCAATCCACTTGGTAAGGGTAGACTTGAGGCATTCGGGCGAATCTAAACGTATCCTGGGATAATGCTGCGCTAATATTTCTTTAATAATGCTGTGATGCGGCGAGTCTAGGCTTAGAAAATAGTCTGTTATTTTACTTAAATGAGCAGAATTATGACGCAGGAGACGTTTTTTATTCCGCCATTTACTGATAAGTGATGGATCGACATGAAGAATTGCCGCTAACTTTTGATTAGTAATTCCAAATTTTTTCATCAGATAAGCAAGCCCGGTAACACATTCACTCGGCATAGCTATACCCCCTGCTGCTGTTTAAATATCTAAATTAAATTATAATAATCATCCAAGCACTATAAATATTTCGACATTCTATCAAGATATCTATACTGTATTAAATAAAAATATGCTTCAAATTTTTGAAGACAAATACTAAATTAGTTTTAATCTAAAAGCCGGGTGTCATAAAAAAGTCAGCGTCAGAAAAGTGACAATTGATAGAATAGTGTTGCGATAGGGGCGCGATTTTTTTAAAATTAAGATCAGCTACAACGAAAGGGGGAGTTGAATTGAAGAAAAAGCCGCTCAGCAAAATGATTACACGGTTTTATGGTATCTCAGATTTTGGCTTTAATATTATGACCGGTGGCATGGAAGTTAAATATCTAGTCTTCTTTATGACCAATGTAGCTAAATTTTCATTAGTTAGTATTGGGATTGCCACAACTGTTGCCGCTGTAATCGATGCTTTTATGCAGCCTGTCTATGGCGGACTTATGACAGGTTTAAAACCGATGAAGTGGGGTCGAAACCGCTCATGGTTGGTTTTTATGCCGGTTTTGGTTTTGATAACTTTTGTAACCATGTTTACCAGTATCGGCCCTAAAAATGTAGGTGTTATTATCGTTGCTGCTTCATTGTGTCTAACAAATGCAGCCCGCACATTCCCTTGGCTTGCTCATGTTAATTTGATTACAGTTATGGCAAACGGCCCGGATGAGAGGGCAAAGCTGGCTTCAATACGTGGTACATGGGCGGCGGCCGGCGGCATTATTTCCTCATATGTTGTGCTGCCTCTCATCAATTTTTTTGCTTCAAGACTGAATAATGAAGTGGCCGGCTATACAGTAGTTGCTTTTATTGTGTCATTGTTTTATGTGATTACAACCTGGTTTACTTTTTGGTTTACAAAGGGTTATGAGGAAGTCGAAACCGATACTGCAATGATAAAGGCTGAAAGAGTTACAGTTAAGGATATGCTTCTTTCCACAGCCGGAAATCCACCATTACTTGTCTTACTAATTGCTGATTTCTTTAAATGTATGTCGGGTTTTGTGATGAGTGCGTCCGCTGCCTACTATTTTACCTACATTGTAAGGGACATGAGCCTAATGCCTTTGTACCTGTTCTTAGGTGCCATCATGAGTACTTTGGGTGCTGCCAGTGTTGCTTTTATAGCTAGAAAACTGGGGACAAAAGGGGCGGCAACCCTTGGCGTTTTCGGGCAGGGCATTGCCTTTACAATATGTTTTTTTCTTGCTAGAAATGTGACTCTATTTTTTGTCTGTATTATTATTGCTCGTTTCTTTGGCGGCATTACGAATACATCTATTGTATCCCTTTACACTGACTGTATTGTTTATTCTGAGTGGAAGACCGGCAAGGATACCTCTGCATTTATCATGGCAACAATGACTTTTGCTTTAAAGCTCTCGTATATCGCCCGTGGCACTTTAGTACCAGCGGTTTTGGCATTGGTAGGATTTTCGGCTTCCATAGATCCTGCTGTGGCCTCTGAAACAATGAAAATTGGTATTCTTGTAGCTTTCCTGGCTATTCCTGGAGGCGTCCTGCTGGTAAGTGGTTTACTGCTGTTTTTCGGCTACAAGTTAACCAAAGAAAAAGTTCTGGAATTGCAAACGGAAATTGATGCCCGCAAAGCTGCCGTACAAGGATAAAGGGATTAATGTAAATCCAGGGGTCTGTGGCTGACGGAATTTTTCATAAGGTTCCGTAGGCTTAAAAATAAAAAAGGGGGACCATGTTACTTATGAAAGAAACGAGCCCATTGCTGCAAAAAGAAGTAAAAGCTCTTGGTATGGCGGAAATGGTTACGTATGCATTAGGCTATGGTGCCAACAGTTTTATTAGCTTGGGGTTCGGTACCTATCTGTCATATTTCTGGAGCGATATAGCAATTATACCGCTCACAGCCATAGCAACAATTATTGCTTCATCACGTTTATTGGATGGAATTACAGATATTATGATTGGTTTCTGGGTTGATAGGACTGAAAATAAATACGGCAAAGCACGGCCCTGGTTGCTGTGGATGGCGCTACCGGGAGCCATTTCAATGTCGATGTTATATTATGTGCCCAACTTTAGTCCTGCCGGCAAAATTGCCTATGCCTTTATTACGTATAACATGGTGGCCTTTTTTATCCTGACGGCGATGACTATACCTTTGCGCTCATTAGTATCACTGATTACAGATGACCAGGAAAAGCGGCTTACCCTGAGTATGATGGGGCAAATGTTCGGTACGGGTGCCACAGTTCTCGGTAATATGATTGTATTGCCGGCTATTGAAGCTTTGGGCGGGGGAAAGGTTGGGTATTTCCGATTTTTCAGCATCATCTCACTGGTGGCCATGGGCATGTTCCTAATTACATTCCTTGGTACTAGGGAGAGAGTAGAGCCATCTCAAGGGAAGAAAGAAAAAGTTACCTTGAAAGATGCCATAAAATTATTTCTTAGTAATAAGTGGTGGATATTGGTCACAATCTTCCAGATCTTTTCATACTTGTATCCCGCTTTTATGTCCATCAACATGTACTACATGACTTGGATTATGAAGGATCCCACTCTAATGGGGCCTTTCCAGTCTACAATTTTTATTTCCATGTTAATAACATTGATTGTTGCCACACCTATTGTGCCAAAAGTAGGTAAGATTAATGCCAGCTTTTTTGCCATGGCTACACAGATGATTGGTAATCTTTTGCCTTTATTTGTTACCAGTGTGCCGACTTTGATGTTTTCAGCTGTATTCCGTGGAGCTGCCCCGGCTCTTTTATTGGGTACAGGTAATGCTTTCTTGTGTGATGTTGTGGAATATGGTGAATGGAAGACAGGGCGTAGGACAGAAGGTTTAATATTTAGCGGGTCCAGCATGGGTGGAAAAATTGGTTCAGGGTTAGGTGGCATGATTGTAGCATTTTTACTTGCGCGTGCTGGCTATGTAGGCGGTGCTGCGGCACAAACAGCACAGGCTCTTAACATGATTACTTACATTTTTACGCTCTGTCATGCCATTCCCTCTTTAGGATGCCTGACAATCTTGTTTCTGCTCCGGAAATTAGACGCACAAATGCCGCAAATTATGGCCGATTTGGAAACTCGCAGAAAAAGTATGGCAAATTAGCTCTTTAGTGTGCGGTTAGATTTGCCGCTTGCTAATAGTGAGAAAAATAAAATGGGAGGTAGATCTAATGGAAGAGCTGATTACATTAATGGCAGAGCTTGAGGAAGAACAGTTGCTGCAGCAGATTGAAGAAAGATTGACTGCAGGGGAGGATCCCCATGCTATTTTTGAAGCTTGTCAAAAGGGGATGACAATAGTCGGAGAAAGGTTTGAAAAAGGCGAGTATTATCTTTCTGATTTAGTGATGTCCGGAGAAGTCTTTCGCCAAGCCAGTGAATTAATTACACCCTACTTCACTGAAGGAGCGGGGGCAGCTACCAAAGGCAAAGTAGTTATTGGGACAATTATTGGTGATATTCATGATATTGGTAAAGATATCGTGATTGCTATGTTACGTAGTGCTGGTTATGAGGTCATAGATTTAGGTGTCGATGTGCCTGTAGAACGTTTTGTGGAAGCTGTTAAAGAGAGCGGTGCCCCCGTTGTGGGTATCTCCGGACTGTTAACTGTAGCTTTTCCACCAATGAAAGAGTGTGTAGATGCACTGAAGGCGGCAGAATTGGATGTGAAAGTAATGATTGGCGGGGCTCCCGTAACTGCAGAAGTTTGTCAGTATGTGGGGGCAGATGCGTTCGGCAGTGCTAATGATGCAGTAGAATTTTGTAATAAGTGGTTTGTAGTCACTGCATAAAAAGAAAAATTAAAAAGAATAGGAGGAAAGAAAATGACGGTAGAAGAGTTATATAATCAGCGCTTACAACGTCTTAAAACCGCAATGGATCTTGGGAAGCCAGATCGTGTTCCTATTCAGTTATCTGGACCAAATTTCATCTATTATTCCGAACCTGAAGCTACCTTATCCGATTATGTTCTACGCCCACAATGGGCTGATGAGGCAGTTTTTCGTTCCTTTGCCATGTTGCCGGAGATTGATACTGCGCCAGGGATTACAACAAACATGCGAGCCCGTGGAGCCATGTGGTTTTCCAAGACCAAGCTGCCGGGCATTGAATTACCTGCAGATGCGCTTTGGCAGTATGATGAGCTTGGTATGATGACAGAGGAAGATTACGATACGATTATTAATAAAGGCTGGAGTGTGTTTAGCAAAGAACTACTGGCCCGGCTCGGTTATACCGAGGAAGAGCTGCAGCCGGATCTGGAGTACATAGAGAAAATGCAGAAGAGAATTAGGGAAGAATTAGGGCGTGTGATAATTAATGGTGCACAATTTATTATGCCTTTTGAAATTTTAAGTGCTGCTCGGTCTTTAGCAAAATTTATGAGAGATTTATATCGCATGCCGGATAAAGTTACTGCCGCCTTAGATGTAATAGCGGAAGAATATGTTGCTTCTATCCAGACTATTGTTCGCGAGAAAAAACCTTTAGGAATTTTTTCAGGTAATGCCCGTGGCGGTTGCCAGTTTCTTTCTCTGAAAAGATTTGAAAAATTTGTTTGGCCCTATATTAAAAAGACATCAATGGCCATTATTGACGCAGGTGCTAAAGTTTGGTTCCATATGGATGCAAAATGGGATGAAAATTTACCGTATTTTCTTGATTTGCCCAAAGCCTCTTGTGTCTTTGATCCGGACAGCTTAACCGACATAGTTAAGATTAAAGAAGTATTAGGTGATCACATGTGTATTACCGGGGATGTCCCTCCTGCTTTATTAGAATTGGGCACACCGGAGGAAAACTATAATTATGCTCGCAAATTGGTTGAATTATTCGAGGGTAAAGGATTTATTATGTCTTCAGGATGTTCTGTGCCCCCGCGTACCCCGCTTGAGAATATTAAAGCTGTCATCGCGGCTGCTGTGGAAGGTTAAAGCTCTTCTGAAAAGTAACAGCGGCATAAACTATAAAAAAAAGAAAGTGGAATGCATGGTTCGCAGTGCATTCCACTTTACTTGCAAAAAATTTGGGGCGGCAAATGGTAAGTGAAGTTAGTTAATCCTGCTAGCTTGTAGTTGATATTTTGCCTCGGCTACAGATTGCTGTCTAAGATCTTTCCAGACGAATGAAAATAGAACCAGCGATAAAAAAGTAGTGAAAAAATCTGCTGCAGGCTGTGCATAAATAAAACCATTCAATTGAAACAGTTTATTTAAAATAATTAATGTCGGCAGGAAAAATAAACCTTGGCGGCCTAAAGAAATAATCATGGATTGCAGGCCCTTACCCATGGCCTGGAAGGAAGCCATGATGGTCATCTGTAAAGACATCAGCGGCATGGGCAGAGTAAAGGCACGCATGATACGTGTGCCAAGCATAATTACTTCAGCATTATTAATGAAAGCCTTTATGATTAGCGGAGCAAAAGCAAAAAAGCTGACTGCAAAAAATAAGGATAAAATGCTTCCAGAAATAATAGTTGTTTTAAAGCCCTTCATTAGGCGTTTATAAAGTTTACCACCGTAACAAAAGCCGGCAATTGGCTGGTAGCCCATTGATAAACCAAAGATTAACATAAAGGCTATGGAGCTGGAGCGCATGACAATACCCATACTGGCAATTACTTTTTCGCCGTAGGAGGCGGCGACGGAATTTGCATATGCTGAAACGAAACTTGTTAGCACCTGGTTTAGTGCTACAGGTAGACCGATTTTTGCAATTTCTAAAATAATTTCCTGATCAAAAGAAAAATTTCTTACTGAAATAGTGATGCTGCTTCTTTTTTTAAGAAAATATACTGCATAATATAAAAGTCCTGCTAAATTGCCGATCACTGTAGCAATGGCTGCACCTTGTACACCCATCTTAAATACAAGAATAAAAATAGGGTCAAGAAGAATATTAACGATTGTTCCTGCCACCATGCCAATGGTGGCTTCTTTGGAGGCTCCTTCGGAACGTAAAGTGCCACTTAAAGATACATGCAGCAGCATAAAAGGCGTAAATACTATAATATACACTAGATAACTTTTGGCAAGCATTAAAGTTTCGTTTTTGGCACCGGTATAAATCAATAATTTTTCTAAATTTAGCAGTGCCAGTGTTGCCATTAGTACACCTGAAGCAATTGCAAAGAAGAAGGCAATAGAGGCAGCTTTACTCGCATTTTCCAAATCTTTTCTGCCTAATGCCCGAGAAATATAGGAGGCTCCACCCACTGAAAATAAACTGCCCAAGGCATTTATTACCATAAAAACGGGAAAAGATATGGTTATGGCTGCCACGGCATTAGGGTCATTAAGCTTACCAATAAAAAAAGTATCGGCTAAATTATAAAGTGCTTGAATTATCATGCCGAGCATGGTAGGAACAGCTAGTTTAATAATAGCTTTTTGTATGGGCATCTTTTCTAAAATATATATACGATCATTGCTCATAGAAAAAATCCTTCCTTTGATAAAATGTTTATCACTTCAAAAAACTTATCATTCATTATAATTATGAGAAAGACTTAATAAGTATACTATATTTGCATAGATTTAGCCCATCTTATTTTCTGGCAATAATAACTTGCCCCACTTCCTGATAGCCAATTTTTTTATAGATTGATCCCGCTGCCGGATTATTATAACCTAAGCAGCATATTAGGCCTTGTCGTAAATAGTCTTGGGAAATTGTTGAGACTACCGTCGATGCGTACCCTTGTTTTCGGTAGGGCTTGGCGGTGCAAACGCCGCCGATATTTGCCAGCTTTCTTGTGTTAGCCGAGCACATTGCCAGAGATGCTATTTCCCCCTGTTCCATGATTAAATAAACTCCGCCGTCTTTAATATGAGCTTTGAGAGCATCTTGATGGAAATCCAGACGGGAGAATTCTTCGATTGAAGATAACAGCTTTAGGATGTCGGTAGTTTGACTTAATTGGGCCTTGGTTACTGTCAGCTGCTGATTAATTCGTGGTGTGAAATTTTCCGGCCTTAATTCACAAAAGAAATTGCGGTAAACTTTGCTAAAGCTGACTTGCTGTAGAAATTGTTCTGCCAAAACCCTGCGCCCAATTAAAGTATTGTAGTTGATTCCATGGCTATTTAGATAATTACAGATTTCTTTTACAGGCAGTTCATCAATATTGCTGTAGATAATGAGGGTATTATAATACTTGCCAAAAACATACTGCAGCTCTCTTTGCTCGAATGCTCCCCAGACAGTAAAGACATCGCTTTCGTAGCCATATTTCTCAATGTCAGCCACAAGAAATAAAGAAAAAGACGGCTTTAACTGTAAGTATTCCATCACTTGTTCATTGTTTTTGGCGGTAAGTTTACAAATCATCATTATCACTCTCTTAATTAAAGTTTTATATTTTATCCTACCAAAAATCTCCTGTGTTTTGAAGAGATTATGGTAAGATTTAAGTGGCAAGGAAGGAAATATTGTACTTTTTCACGAAATAAAAACTGACGAGCTTTGGAGGTGGGATTGTGGCCGACCCTAAATTTAAAGATGAAACTATAGATTTGCTTTTTGAGGCAATTTTATTGTTGGAAACAGAAGAAGAATGTTATCGTTTTTTTGAGGATATTTGCACTATTGGTGAAATCAAAGCGCTGGCACAGCGTTTACAGGTGGCAAAAATGTTGTATGACGGCATGACATACCAGCAAATTGAGACGGAAACGGGAGCAAGTACAGCTACCATTAGCCGCATCAAACGCTATTTGCAGTATGGAGCGGGCGGTTATAGGCTGGTATTGGAGCGTTTGCGTGAGAAAGATGCCGGTGAATAACAATATATTGCTTGTTGAAAGAGAAAAGCAGTAGAGAACTGCTTTTTCTACTGTTTATAAGTTGCTTTTAGCTTTTCGCTGCTGCAGCAAGCGTAGCATATAAGATTAGGAGGCAGTGATGGAAGAAATTATTAATGATTTAAATGAACAGCAGCGTCAGGCTGTGGAATGTACAGAAGGTCCACTTTTGGTTTTAGCCGGTGCAGGCAGCGGCAAGACAAGAGTTATTACACGCCGCATAGCCTATCTGATAGAACAAAAATTGGCTAAGCCTTGGGAAATACTGGCATTGACATTTACTAATAAAGCAGCGGCAGAGATGCGGACCCGTGTTGCCCAATTGGTAGGCACAGTACAGGGCATGTGGGTTTCTACATTTCATGCGGCGGCGGTGAGGATTATTCGCGAGAATGCTGCCTTATTAGGGCTGACTAATTCTTTTGTTATATATGACGATGTTGACCAGATGACTTTAGTGCGTAATATTATGAAGGATCTTAATCTTGATAGTTCCCGTTTTAAACCGCGGGCAATACTTTCCGCCATCAGCAGAGCAAAAAATGAGATGATAGAAGAAGATCTTTATGCAGAAGAAGCTGCGGATTTTTATACCCGCACCGTTGCCCGTGTTTATAAGTCTTACCAGGAAAGGCTGCGCTCTAATAATGCCTTGGATTTTGATGATTTATTGCTTTACGTAGTAAAATTATTTCGTGAGCATCCTGATGTTTTGGTTCACTATCAGCAAAGATTCCGTTATATCCTGGTGGATGAATATCAGGATACCAATAGAGTACAGTATGAGATTATTTTTATGTTGGCAGGTGCACACCGCAATTTGTGTGTTGTGGGCGATGATGACCAATCAATTTACCAGTTTCGCGGTGCCGATATACGTAATATTTTGGAATTTGAGCGGGACTGGCCAGATGCCACGGTAATTAAACTAGAGGAAAATTACCGTTCCACCGGCAATATTTTAGAAACTGCTTATCATGTGGTGAAAAATAATAGGGGGCGCAAAGAAAAAAGACTTTGGACCAGCAAAGGTAAAGGGGAGCCGGTGGTGGTACAACCTACAGCCGATGAACACCAGGAAGCTCGCTTCATTGTAGCGGAAATACGTTCTCTTTCCAATCAGTATGGTCAATTTGCCGTACTCTACCGCACCAACGCCCAATCGCGTGCGATAGAGGATGCCCTGCTGCGTGAGAATATTGCTTATCAGGTGGTGGGGGGCGTACGTTTCTGGGAACGCCGGGAAGTTAAAGATATTCTTGCTTATTTGCGAGTCCTTGACAATCCAGCCGATGATATTAGTTTATTGCGGATTATTAATGTTCCGCGGCGCGGCATAGGTAATGTAACGGTTTCACGTTTGCAAGCGTTGGCAGCTGAAAAAAACAGCTCTATTTTTCAGATTTTACCGCAGGCAGCTGCAGCCGGATTAGGTTCTGCCGCCTTAAAAAAGGTGGACAAGTTTTATCAATTAATGGAGAATTTAGCTAAAATGAGGGCATACTTAGGGGTGGATGAATTAACGGAACAGGTAATAGTGCAAAGCGGTTACCTTGCTGAACTGCAGGCGGAAGGGACAGAAGAGGCTCATAGCCGTGCAGAAAACTTGCGCGAATTTATAACTGTGGCGCAGGAATATGTGCAACATACGGCAGAACCTAGCTTAACTGATTTTTTGGCTCAACTGGCTTTGATTACTGACCTGGATACTTTGAGTGAAGAAGATGAGCCGCGCGTGATTTTAATGACTATGCATGCAGCCAAAGGCCTTGAATTTCCGGTGGTTTTTATGGCCGGCATGGAGGAAGGCCTTTTTCCTCATTTACGTTCACTGGAAACGGCCGACGGCGTAGAAGAGGAAAGACGTTTATGCTACGTAGGCATTACACGCGCCAAGGAGCGGCTTTATTTAACATATGCTTATCGTCGGAATATTTTTGGCACAACAATGCAAAATATGCCTTCACGCTTTTTAAATGAAATACCCGCATCGGTTTTAGCTGTACAAAAAGAAACGGCTCAACAGACTGCTTTTACTCCTACACCCGGTGAGGCGGAAAGTCTGGCTGCCGGTGATAAAGTGGAGCATGCCAAATGGGGAGTCGGCGAAGTACGCAGTGTAGATACCTTAAGTGACGGCGATATTGTATTAACAATTTATTTCCCTGCCCTAGGAATAAAAAAAGTAATAGCTCGTTATGCGCCTTTGCGTAAGATAAAGTGAGGTGCCTTTGATGAAGAGGGAAGAGGCTTTAGCTAAAATAGAACGGCTGCGCCAAGAGATTAATGAACATAACTATCGCTATCATGTTCTTGATGACCCGCAAATTTCCGATGCTGCCTTTGATAAACTAATGCAGCAATTGGTGGAATTGGAGCGGCAATTCCCTGATTTAATTACTCCTGATTCACCTACCCAACGTGTAGGGGGGGAGCCGCTGGATAAATTTGCACAAGTTGTGCATCGTGTGCCAATGCTTTCCTTAGATAATGCCCAAAACTTGAATGATTTGCGAGATTTCGTCCGTCGGGCTAAAAATATTGTGCCAATGGCGGAATTGGAATTTGTAATTGAATTAAAAGTTGATGGGCTGGCTGTATCATTGCAATATGAAAATGGTGTATTGGTGCGCGGTTCAACCCGAGGTAATGGTGAAGTGGGAGAAGATATTACTCATAATCTGCGTACTGTTCGCAGTATCCCGCTTCGTTTGCGCCGGCCGTATACCATGGAAGTTCGGGGCGAAGTTTATATGCCGCGTGCTGCATTTATAGCCCTTAATGAAGAAAGGGCAGCACAAGGTCAAACATTATTTGCCAATCCCCGCAATGCTGCTGCGGGCAGCTTGCGGCAGCTAGATCCTAAAGTGGCAGCCGGGCGCCATTTGGAAATGATAGCTTATGGTTTGGGCTATGCGCCGGATTTAAAGCCCGCTACACACTACGAGGCCCTTATTATGCTGCAGGATTTAGGTTTGCGCATTAATCCCTATTTTAAAGTTGCCCACAGCCTGGAAGATGTGGTGGCTTATTGTGAGAGCTGGCGTGAAAAACGCTATGAACTGCCCTTTGATATAGATGGTCTGGTGATAAAAATCAACAGCCTTGCTCTGCAGGAGCAGCTGGGCACTACCGCTAAAAGCCCCCGCTGGGCTATTGCTTATAAATTTCCGGCGGAACAAGTAGAAACAAAAGTTTTGGGTATCACTGTGCAGGTGGGCAGAACCGGCACTTTGACGCCCATTGCTGAATTGGAACCGGTTAAATTGGCCGGTACGATTGTTAAGCGAGCCAGCCTGCATAATGAAGATATCCTGCGGGAAAAAGACGTTCGCGTTGGGGACTATGTACTGATTCAAAAAGCCGGAGATATTATTCCTGAAGTGGTAGAAGTAGTTAAAGATAAACGTAGCGGCGAGGAAAAAGTTTTTTCCATGCCGAAAGATTGCCCTGCTTGCGGCAGCCCTGTAAAACGTCTGCCAGGTGAGGTAGCACTACGCTGTTTTAATCCACAGTGTCCGGCACAGGAATTGGAAAGAATTGTACATTTTGCTTCCCGGGGCGCCATGGACATTGAAGGTTTAGGTCCTGCAGTGGCACAGCAATTAATATCAGCAGGCCTGGTTAAAGATGTGGCCGATCTCTATCTTTTACCGCAAAAAAGGGAAGATTTAAAGAAATTGGAACGTCAGGCAGATAAATCGGTTGATAATTTGCTCAATGCCATAGAAAACAGCAAAAAACAGCCGCTTTGGCGCTTGCTTTCTGCGTTAGGTATTCGTTTTGTCGGTGAGCGTACAGCAAAACTATTGGCGGACCATTTTGGTTCCTTAGATGCTTTAATGTCAGCCAGTAGTGAGCAGCTGGCACGGGTGCCGGAAATTGGGCCCAAAATTGCTGCCAGTATCACTGAATATTTTGCTCTGCCGGCGACCCGGGACCTGATTGAACGTCTGCGGGAGGCAGGTTTAAATTTCTACCAAACTGAAACAAAGCAACCGCAATTACTTCAAGGCAAGGTTTTTGTTTTAACCGGAACTTTACCTACCTACAGCAGGGAAGAAGCTAAAGAAATGATAGAAGCAGCCGGCGGTAAAGTAACCGGCAGTGTCAGCAAAAAAACAGATTATGTGGTGGCCGGAGAAAAGGCAGGAAGTAAATTGGCAAAAGCCCTGCAGCTGGGAATAAAGGTGATAGATGAAGCGGCTTTACTGGAACTGCTTAAAATGCAGTAAGAGCAGCTAAAACCATCACAACTATGTTAATTTTAGCGCAGTATTAATTTTGCTTCTACTCACCATACTGTAAATTTGATAGGAAATTTGCCGGTTGCTAAAATTAAAAAAAATAAAAAATAAAAGACAAGGAGCAGAAGTTGTTTAGCAGTAGCGGATATGGTATAATTTGCCCGTGACCTTTTGCCAAGGATTTAGTAAGGATGGGGGATGTTTAAGATGAAAATTGACAAAAAAGATGTGGCCCGTATAGCCGGCCTGGCAATGCTGAAATTAAGTGAAGCAGAAGCAGAGCAATATGCCGAGGAATTAAGTGTGGTTCTTTCATATATAAAAAAGCTTGATCATATTGACACAAAGGATATTTTGCCGACAGCACACATTTTATCGCAGCAGAATGTCTTCCGTGAGGATGAAACGCATCAATGTCTGCCACGTGAAGAGGCGCTGGCTAATGCGCCGGAAACAGAAGACGGGATGTTTCGCGTACCGCGTGTCATCGAGTAAGGAGGAATATAAATGCTTACACAGTTAACTTTGGCAGAAATTGTGGACAAGTTGGCCAAAAAGGAAGTCAGTGCTCGGGAAGTAACTGAGGCAGCATTGGCGCGCATAGATGAAGTAGAAGATGCGGTCAAAGCTTTTGTTACCCAGACGAGGGACGCCGCTTTGAGCAAAGCAGCACAGATCGACGCCAAACGGCTTAACGGTGAGGAAGTTGGCCCGCTAGCCGGTGTTCCCATGGCGCTGAAAGATAATATTTGTACTAAAGGAGTCAGAACTACTTGTTCATCGAAATTGTTAAATAATTTTATTCCGCCTTATGATGCCACAGTTGCGGAATTACTAGATGAAGCAGGAAGCATCTTACTGGGCAAAACAAATATGGATGAGTTTGCCATGGGATCTTCCACAGAAAACTCTGCCTTTTTTACCACTTGCAACCCCTGGGATTTGGAGAGTGTTCCCGGTGGCTCCAGTGGTGGTTCTGCTGCTGCGGTGGCGGCTGATGAAGTATTTTTTGCCCTTGGTTCTGATACGGCAGGTTCTGTTCGCCAACCGGCGGCTTTTTGCGGAGTAGTTGGCCTTAAACCCACTTATGGGCGCATTTCCCGCTACGGTCTTATTCCTTTTGCTTCTTCCCTTGATCAGATTGGTATCTTTACCAAGGATGTGCGTGACTGTGCTTTAGTGATGAATGTTATAGCCAAACATGATCCGCGCGACAGTACTTCTGTTAATCAAGCAACCCCTGATTATATCAATTTTTTAGATGGTAACGTTAAAGGTTTAAAAATAGCTATTCCCAAAGAATATTTTGTGGAAGGAATTAATGCAGAAGTTAAGGCTAATATACATAAAGCCATTGCAGTGCTGGAATCATTGGGAGCGGTGGCAGAAGAGATATCTTTACCCCATTCGGAATTTGGTATTCCTGCCTACTACGTCATTGCTCCTGCAGAAGCTTCCAGTAATTTAGCCCGTTTTGACGGTGTACAGTATGGCTTCCAGGCAGAAGCAGATAGCCTGCAGGAACTTTACGAGAATACTCGTGGTGCAGGTTTTGGTCCTGAAGTTAAGCGTCGTATTATTTTGGGCACATATGCCCTTAGCGCCGAAAATTATGAAGCCTATTATGTAAAAGCGCAAAAAGTGCGCACCCTTATTAGAGAAGATTTTGAAAAGGCTTTTGCCAAATATGATATTATCCTTACACCTACAACGCTTGCTCCTGCTTTTAAACAAGGTGCGGTTAAAGATTTGGTGTCAATGTACTTGAATGATATTTGTACTGTTCCGACAAATCTGGCCGGTCTGCCGGCAATTTCCGTCCCCTGCGGCTTTGTGGACGGCCTGCCTGTGGGACTGCAGCTCATAGGCAAACCTTTCGCAGAAGGGACAATTTTGCGCGTAGCATACGCTTATGAACAAAATAGTGGTTTGCCGAAGAGAAAACCTGCTTTAAGAGCTAAAGGGGGCACTGTGGATGAGTAAATATGAAACAGTAATCGGTTTAGAGGTGCATGTGGAATTAGCCACAAAAACAAAAATATTCTGCAGCTGCCCCACGGAGTTTGGTCAAGACCCCAATACCCATGTTTGTCCTGTCTGCTTGGGGATGCCGGGGGCGCTGCCTGTTTTAAATAAACTTGCAGTCGAGTATGCCATTAAAGCGGCTTTGGCTTTAAATTGTGAAATACCGCGGTTTTCCAAATTTGACCGTAAAAATTATTTCTATCCTGATTTACCCAAGGCTTATCAGATCTCACAACATGACTTACCACTTGCGGTAAATGGTTATTTGGAAATTGAAGTGGATGGTGTAAAGAAAAAAATTGGCATTACGCGTGTGCACTTGGAAGAAGATGCTGGTAAATTAATACATGCTGAATTTGGCGATCATTCTTTGGCAGATTACAATCGCGCCGGGGTTCCTTTAATAGAAATAGTATCTGAGCCTGATTTACGCTCTCCGGCTGAAGCTAAAGCCTATTTGGAAAAGCTCAAAAGTATTATTCAGTATACCGGTGTTTCCGATGTGAAAATGGAGGAAGGAAGTTTGCGTTGTGATGCCAATATCTCCATTAGACCATTTGGCAGTAGTGAATTTGGCACACGCACAGAAATAAAAAATATGAACTCATTTAAAGCCGTGGAGCGCGGATTGGCTTATGAAGTGGCACGGCATACGGAAATTCTGAATTCAGGCGGCCAGGTGGTGCAGGAAACGCGTCGCTGGGATGAAAGCCAGGGCAAAACTTTTGCTATGCGCTCCAAAGAAGAAGCCGAAGACTACCGCTACTTTCCTGACCCCGATTTGGTACCGGTAGTGGTGGATCCTGCGTGGGTAGAGGAAATTCGGCAGACTTTGCCTGAAATGCCCGACTCCCGCCAAGAACGGTATGTCTCAGAGTGGGATTTACCGGCTTATGATGCCGGTGTGATTACGGCCTCTAAAGCAATGGCCGACTTTTTCGAGGCCACAGTGGCCGAGTATAGTGATGCCAAAGCGGTGGCCAATTGGTTAATGGGGGACATAGCTAGGTATCTTAATGCAAAGGAATTGGAAATAAGCGAAACAAAACTAACACCGAAACATTTGGTGGAACTGCTTAAACTGCAGGATGACGGCATCATTAGCGGTAAAATTGCTAAAACTGTTTTGGAAGAAATGTTTAATAGCGGGAAAATGCCAGCGGAAATTGTTAAAGAGAAAGGCTTAGAGCAAATAACGGATGAAGATGCCTTAACTACCATTGTTGATGAGGTTATAGCCAACAACCCCAAATCTGTGGAAGACTATCGAAGCGGTAAAGAAAAAGCCCTGGGTTTCCTGGTAGGACAGGTCATGAAATTGACTAAAGGCAAGGCTAACCCGGCCTTAGTAAATAAACTTTTACGGAAAAAGTTATAAAACGGATGCTACGGCATCCGTTTTTTGTTAGATTTCGGTTAGAGCTTTTAAGAGAGAATTGGCATCTGTTATGGGAGCTTGGCAGGCAAAATTTTTGCAAATATAGGCGGTGGCTTTATTATTGAGAGCTTTTTGTTCCCTGGTAAAGGGAGCTATGCTTTCTATGGCCCTGCCTTCTTTGCCGCCAGGATGGAGTAAAACTACTTTATTGGGAATGAAGGAAGTGTGGATTTTTTTTAGCATTGCTTGCGTGTCGGCAGCCTGCGGCTTGCCGGCAATTACCAGTTCTATTGTGGGACCAAGTATAAAATCTAAGGCGGAAAGTATCATAGTATATGCCTGCGGTATTTTTTTTATCTCAGCGGCAAAGGCCTGTGCAATCTTTTGGGCAATCTTGGTTAACTCTTCATTACCGGTTAGACGTGCTAAACGTAAATTGTTCATCGCGGCGACCGAATTGCCGGAGGGAAGGGCTCCGTCATACAATTCGCGCTGCCGTACCGGTGCATCTTTTACATCTTCGGCAGTAAAGAAAAAAGCGCCGTTTTCTCGGTCCCAGAAATGTTCAAGCATGATTTGATTTAAAGCCAGTGCTTCTGATAAATAAGCAGGAATAAAAGTGCTTTCATAAAGCTCCAAAAGGCCCCAGCAGAAAAAAGCATAATCATCTAAATGGGCAGGCAGTGCTGCCTCGCCGTGACGGTAGCGTTTTAGAAGACGATTATTGTGTTTCAGTTTTTGTAAAATAAAGTTTGCAGCCATGCTTGCTGCTTCTGTATAGCGGGAAACTTGCAGAATACGGCCTCCCATGGACAGGGCTGCAATCATCAGACCGTTCCAATCCGTCAGAATTTTATCATCTTTATAAGGATGTATACGTTTTTTACGGGCAGCAAAAAGTTTTTGCCGCATTATTTCCAGAGCCTGCGTTAATTCCGCCGGATTTTTTTTGTTTTCTGCAGCAAACTCAGTCAGTGTTTTAGTACGGTAGGGAATGTTTAAACCGGTTTTTAAATGGGTGGTTTCTTCTACAAAATTGCCTTCGGCGGAGATATTATAAACTTTGCAAAACAAAGCAGCATCCTTTTTACCGAGAACCCGCTCAATTTCTTCTGCTGACCAAACATAAAATTTACCCTCTTTACCTTCACTGTCAGCATCTTCAGCTGAATAGAAGCCGCCCTCAGGTGAAGTCATATCACGCAAGACATAAGTAAAGATTTCATGAGCAGCATCGGCATACAGTTCATTGTGGGTGGCTTGATAAGTTTCCAGGTAAGCAATGGCAAGTAAAGCCTGATCATAAAGCATCTTTTCAAAATGGGGCAGCAGCCAGTGGGGGTCAGTAGAATAACGATGGAAGCCAAAGCCAACTTGATCAAAAATACCGCCATTTCGCATGGCTGTTAATGTTTTTTCCACCATAAACAGAGCTTTGCCATTGCCCGTTCTTTTCCAATATCGTAAAAGAAAAGTTAAATTGTGGGGAGTAGGGAATTTAGGTGCGGGATGGAAACCGCCATATTCTGAATCAAAGCGTTCTGCCAATTGCTGAAAGGCCTTATGCAGCACTTCTTCGCCCGGCAGCTCCCCCGGAGCTACACTTGAGGTGGCATGTAAATCATCCATTAATAGCTGCGCCGTCTGCATTAAATCTGCTCTTCTTGTTTGCCATAACTCTTCTATGCGCCGGGCCAATTCTAACAGTCCCATGCGTCCATATTTTGTTTGTTTGGGGAAATATGTGCCGGCAAAAAACGGGCGTTTATCCGGCAGCATGAAAATGGTTAGGGGCCAGCCGCCACTGCCGGTCATGGCTTGACAGACATTCATATAAAAATTGTCCACATCCGGCCTTTCTTCACGATCCACTTTAATACAGACAAAAATACGATTAAGGACGTCGGCTACTTCCTGGTCTGCAAAGGATTCCCGTTCCATGACATGGCACCAATGACAGGTGGAATAGCCGATTGAAAGAAAAATAGGCTTGTCTTCCTTTTGGGCTTTGGCGAAGGCTTCATCACCCCAAGCGTACCAATCTACCGGATTATAAGCATGCTGTAGCAGATAGGGAGATTTTTCATATCTTAGTCTGTTGGCTGTTTTGTTATTGGTCATTTTATCTCCTACTTTTCATGTTTTAATTAATAGTTAGTTTCTCCAAAAAAGAGGGGCTCATAAGCACAGCGTTGATAAAGATGCCTCAATGGGCACATACTAGAGAAGGAATGAATTCTAATTATCCTGAACTAAATTTTCGAGGTGAGGGGCGGGATGTTGCCGGATTATTTTTTGGTGATAATTCGTTCAATCATGGCTGCCTTTAGTCTGTTGATTCTAACCAGGGCTTTAGGCAAAAAACAAATCAGTCAGCTTAATTTTTTTGAATATGTATTGGGAATTACGGTGGGTTCCATTGCTGCCTCCATGAGTACTAACCTGGCCAACCGCGCTTTAGCTGAATATGTAGGGCTGATAACTTGGGTTGTTTTGGTTTTTCTTTTGGAGGTTGTAGCCATGAAAAACAGAAAGTTAGCGAAGCTTATTACCGGCGAACCCATTATTTTAATTCAAAATGGCAAAATTATGGAGGATCGTTTAGCTCTGGCCCGCTATAGTTTTGATGATCTCATTGAACAGTTAAGGGAAAAAGATGTGTTTAGTTTATCTGATGTAGAATTTGCCGTATTGGAAACGGATGGATCACTTTCTGTTTTAAAAAAGTCTCAAGTACAGCCGCTCACCCCTAAAGATTTAAACATTAATACCCAGTACCAGGGTTTATCTATTGAGCTGATCAGTGAGGGGCAAATAATTAAACAAAATTTGCAGCAGATCGAAAAAGATGAGGAATGGCTCTTAGAAGAATTAAAAAGCCGCGGCGTCAGTTTGGATCAAGTGGCTTATGGCGCCATAGATACCAGCGGACGACTTTATTTAGATTTATATAAAGATGAAGGGATAAAAATTATTGATACTAGTGATTATGAGGGGCCGAATTAACGGAGGCTTACAGCATGAAAAAGGATATTGTTTTAAAAGTTTTATTTTATTTTCTTCCTGCTGCGGTCATAGTAATTTTTTTAGTAATTCTAAACAGCTTCGGTTTTATTAAAAGTTACCTGCCGGCAGGCAAACAAATACCGGCTGCTATTGATAACATTGAAAATTTAATTATCGAAGAAGCATGGGGGGAAGCACTGCAGGAAGAGGAAAAACTGCAGCAAAACTGGAACAAGCTGGTACCGCTAATTCAAATTAGTACCACAGAAGAAAATATTAAGGATTTTACCAGGACATTAAATACTTTAGAAGGCTATCTTAGAGGAAAAGAAAAGGGACTGTCTTTGGCAGAAGTTCAATTACTGCGGTTTTCTTGGCAGCAGCTGGAAAACTAATTTAATATGTCTTATTTAACAAAAGCAAAAGGAGTATCGACAAGCTGATTAAGTTTGCGATACTCCCCTTTTTTTACTTCTTCGGGAACATCATTGTTCTGGCAAAAGTGGAAGTAAAGGCCGGGTCTGAACCCAACTCAATAAATTCAACATTTCTTGCCGCTCTGGCTGCTCTTTCATATTCACTGCTTGATAATAAGGCCAGTTTGGCACCGGCTCCGGCAGCATTACCCACCATGGTGATGCGGTCTTCCAATTCCGCCGGGATCAAACCTATGACACAGGCGCTGTGT
>JAAZIQ010000071.1 GCA_012800795.1 Bacillota bacterium | reverse complement strand
GTGCAGGCCATAGATGAAGTGACAGCCGAGTTGCCGGCAAGGGATGAAAAGGCACCTTTACGTTTACCGGTTGACCGTGTTTTTACTATTACCGGATTTGGCACCATTGCCACAGGAACATTAATGGCCGGGACGATAAAAAACGGTATGACTGTGGAAATTCTGCCGGCCGAGCGTACTGCGCGGGTACGCCAGATTGAAGTTCACGGTGAGATAGTGGAGAAGGCCGTGGCCGGGCAAAGGACTGCGGTTAATTTATCCGGTATAGAGAAAGAGGCGCTTCTGCGTGGGAGTGTGGTGGCAGCTCCGGGCTCTCTGCAAGCCACATACATGATTGATGCCAAGTTAAAATTATTGGCTTCGGCATCCCGGGCGCTAAAGAATATGACACGTGTACATATTTATTTAGGAACGGGCCGGTCAGTGGGCCGTGTGGTCCTTTTAGAGAGAGACGAACTGCGGCCTGGAGGGGAGGCCTTTGTACAGTTACGTTTGGAAAAAAAATTAGTGGCACAGAATAAAGATCGCTTTATTATCCGTAGTTTTTCCCCCATGTTTACTATTGGCGGCGGTGTCGTTTTGGACGCTACTCCTGAAAAACATAAACGCTTTAGAAAAGACGTCTTACAAAGGTTAAAAGAGTTAGAAAAGGGCGACCCTGCTGCTTCTTTACTGCAGCGTATCCGACGGGAAAGCATAACAGATAAAAATATTTTATTGAAACAGGCAGGTTTGGCACCCGATCTAATACAAGCTCAAATACATAAATTATTGGAACAGGGTGCGATTAGACAGGTAGGAGATTTGCTGCTTGATGCGCTGGCGGTAGAGGAGTGGCAGGAGTTAATAGAGCGGATGCTTGCCGATTATCATCGGCAGCACCACTTGGCAATTGGTATGCCGCGCGCCGAATTGAAAAAAGTTTTGCCACCCGTGGTGTCGGCTAAAGTATATGACTGGCTGCTTGATGAAATGGCGAGAGAGGGCTGCTTACAGCTTCAGGATAATCTGGTCTTTTTAACTACACATCGGCCTGAACCTACCGCCAAGGAAGCACAGCAAATGAAGGAGATGCTGAAATTATATTTTGCAGCCGGTTTTATGCCGCCTACGGTAAAGGAAATTGCAGCAAAATTGCAGATTACGCCTGCTGAGGTAGATTTGTTTGTTGATTATTTAGCGAGGCAGGGAGAATTGGTAAGGCTGGATGAACAGCTGGCTTTTCATCGTGACTATTTCCAAAAGGCCAAAGATGAACTTTGCCGCCATTTCCAACAGCAGCAGACATTGACTGCCGGAGAATTCCGTGAAAAGCTGGGTTCAACTAGAAAGTATATAATTCCCCTGTTAGAAACTTTTGATCGCTTGAAATGGACGCGGCGCTCAGGTGATCATCGAGTTGCCTGGCGTCTGGATTTTAATAATAACGGAGGGGATCAAGGGCATGACGGATGAACTAAAATTAACGGCCATGACCAAAAGTGCGGGGTGAGCTGCTAAAATGCCTCCCGGGGCACTGGCACAGGTGCTGTGCCAATTGCCGGAAATGAAACATCCGGATTTGCTAGTTGGTTGTGACTCCTTTGCCGATGCCGGTGTTTTTCGCCTGCGTGCAGACCTGGCATTAGTTCAAACATTGGACTTTTTTACGCCTGTAGTTGATGATCCTTATACTTTTGGTCAAATTGCTGCGGCAAACGCTTTGTCTGATGTTTACGCCATGGGGGCCGAACCAAAGCTGGTCATGAATATAGTTTGCTATCCTTCAAAAAAGCTGGGTACTGCTGCTTTGGCAGAAATTTTAAAAGGAGGAGCAGATAAAGTTGTTGAGGCCGGTGCACTAATTGTAGGCGGGCACAGTGTAGAAGATGATGAACCAAAATACGGCCTTTCCGTGACAGGTATTGTTCACCCTGACAAGTTGATCACTAACGGCGGTGCAAAAGTAGGTGATTCGCTGGTTTTAACTAAACCTATTGGCTCCGGTTTAGTTTTAACGGCACTGAAGGCCAAACTTGCCGACGCAGAGGAAGTTGAGGCTGCAGTTAAGAGTATGGCGACGTTAAACAAGGATGCTGCAGCAGCCATGCTGGCGGTGGGTGTTTCTGCCGCTACGGATATAACGGGTTTTGGTCTTTTGGGGCATGCCAGGGAATTGGCACTGGCCAGTGGTGTGGCAGTAGAATTGTCTTTCAGCCGTGTACCGCTGCTGCCGGGGGCTTTAAAAGCAGCCGAAATGGGACTGATTCCCGGGGGTGCCTATGCCAATCGGGATTATGTGCAACCGGGTCTAATAATAAGCGGAGATACTGTGGGAGATAGGGAACTGGATGTGTTGTGTGATCCGCAAACATCGGGCGGTTTATTAATCTCCGTCTCTGCTGCTAAAGAAAATGAACTGCTGGAAAAGTTAGCTGATCGTGGGATAACAGCTGCAGTTATTGGCCGAGTAATTCCGGGCAAAGCAGGCGAAGTAAGGCTTTTGGCTTAAGTTTTGCTGGTTTGGGGGGGGATATTATCAAGTGGAAAAACAAAGTTTTTTGGCACGAAAAAACATTGTCTTTTCCGTAGAACGTTATTTAATTGACGCTATGGGGGCAATGGCTCTTGGTCTTTTTTCCTCGTTAATTGTTGGTTTGATTCTGCAGACAACCGGAGAACAACTGATGGCTGTCATGGGGGAAAATGTCATTTTGAATTGGCTGATTAACGCTGGCAAAGCGGCGCAGAGTATGTACGGATCGGCCATTGGCGTTGCCGTGGCTTATGGTTTAAAGTCACCGCCTTTAGTTTTATTCGCCAGTGTTGTAACGGGGGCTGCCGGTGCCAGTCTAGGTGGGCCTGCCGGTTCATTTGTGGCGGCTGTTTTTGGAGCGGAATTTGGCAAATTGGTTTCTAAAGAAACAAAAGTAGATATTATTGTTACACCGGCAGTTACAATTCTCTTCGGTTTTCTTGCTGCTTCCATTATTGGACCCATTGTAAATTCTTTCATGAAATATTTGGGTGATGTTATCATCAGAGCAACTGAACTGCGCCCGGTACCCATGGGTATTATTGTTTCTGTCTTAATGGGCTTGGCACTTACGGCACCCATTTCCAGCGCGGCTTTAGCTATTATGATGGATCTTTCCGGACTGGCAGCAGGGGCAGCCACTGTGGGCTGCTCGGCGCAAATGATTGGCTTTGCCGTGGCCAGTTACCGTGAAAATGGCTGGGGCGGCTTGGTTGCCCAAGGGGTCGGCACTTCGATGCTGCAGGTTCCCAATATTGTCCGTAATCCTTGGATACTTGTACCGCCGACACTTGCTTCTGCTCTGCTGGGGCCGCTGGCTACCACGATTTTTCAGATGACCAACACGCCTTATGGTGCGGGTATGGGTACCAGCGGGTTTGTAGGCCAATTTGGTACCGCAAGCAGCATGGGTTTTACACTTCCTGTTTTGCTAAAAATTATTTTATTGCATTATTTATTACCTGCAGTAATCTCAATTTTTACCAGCGAATTTTTGCGTAAAGCAGGGAAAATAAAAGCGGGTGATTATAAGTTGAACTTATAGAAAAAGGGGACTTTAGACGTCCCCTTACTTTTTTTGCTGCCGCTCGGCAGTATTTTTTTATCAACTATTATTTTTTTTATAGGCTAATAAAATTATGTTGTCGTTATTTTGCTGGTTTATAGCCTTTTCTGCCTCCTGGATTTTACTTAATTCTTCATTGCTCAAAATAGCAAATTCGTAGCCAGTATTATGGTGGCACATAATATTACACCTCCTTTGACACTTACACTTCTATTTTAGTATCTTGTGAAAACTTGCTTCTTATTCAGATTCCCATTGTAAAACTCATAACATATCTTAAAAAAGAGACTATTAATTATTATCTAAAGGAGGAAGTATAAATGGGTGGCTTTCTTGCTTTGTGGGATAAAACAGCCGGCCACTTAAGCTATGATTTGGAGGCCGCAACCGCAGTAATGCGCCACCGTGGGCCGGATGATTATGCCGCTCTTTTTTTAGAAACGGTCGCTTTGGCTTTTAGGCGTTTAAAAATTATTGATTTCTCAAGAGGGGCACGCCAGCCAATGTTAAATGAAGATGGCAGTTTGGCCTTAGTCTTTAACGGCAGGATCTATAACTATTTATCTTTGCGCCAAAAATTGCAGCAAAAAGGTCATCTCTTTCGCAGCAATAGTGACGGCGAAGTGCTGCTGCATTTATATGAAGAAGAAGGGGAAAAATGTGTTTCAAAACTGCGGGGGATGTTTGCTTTTTGTTTGTATGACCAAGAAAAAGAGCTGTTCTTTGGTGCGCGTGACCGCTTTGGCATTAAGCCGCTTTATTATACTGAAACGGATAATTATTTTGCCGTGGCTTCAGAAGCAAAAGCCCTTATCCAGTTACCTGGCTTTAGCGTGTACCTGAATGAAAATGCCATTCCACATTATCTGACCTTTCAATATGTTCCGGAGCCGGAAACAATGTTTTCCGGTATTTATAAAATCCCTCCCGCCCATACTTTTACCTGGCGCCGCGGAGCCTTAAAACTAAAGCGTTACTGGCAAATTAGCTTTTCACCGCAAGAACGTCCGCTGGAAGAATTTTTGGAGGATACCAAAAGAGTACTGCGGGAGGCTGTAGGTTTACATACTCAGACTGATGTGCCTTGGGGAGCATTTTTATCAGGAGGCATTGATTCCACCATTATTGTGGGATTATTGCGAGAATTAGGTCCTGTTTCTACTTTCAGTGTCGGTTATGAAGAAGAGGGATATAGTGAATTGGCAGAGGCGAGGGAAACAGCAGGTTTTTTGGGGACTAATCATGAAGAATATATAATTGGGTATGATGAGTATTGGCGTAATTTACCTAAGTTGGTGTGGTATTTTGATGATCCGGTGGCTGATCCGGCAGCTATTTCGTTATATTATGCAGCTCGAATGGCAGGGCAAAAAGTTAAAGTTGTCCTTTCCGGAGAAGGTGCCGATGAAGTATTTGGCGGTTATGGTATTTATAAAGAGCCTGGTTCCTTGCGCCCGGTAGCGAATCTCCCGCAAGCTCTAGTAAGAGCAATGTATAGATTGTGGCCGCCAGTTTTGCCTGGGAAAAATTATTTGCGGCGGGCAGCAACACCCTTGGAAAAACGCTTTTTTGGCAATGCCTTTATTTTTAGTGAAGAAGAAAAAAGAAAACTACTCAAACAAAAAAATTTTCCTCCGGCCACGCAAATCACTGCACCTTACTACCGGCAGGCGGCAGCTTATGACGAAGTTACTAAAATGCAGTATCTTGATTTGCATACTTGGCTGGTGGGTGATATTTTAGTTAAGGCGGATAAAATGACCATGGCTAATGGTTTGGAGCTGCGTGCGCCTTTTTTAGATCATCATGTTTTTGAATTGGCCGCCACCATTCCCACAGCTTATAAAATTAAGGGTGGCCTCACCAAATATTTACTGCGTCAGGCTTTTAAGGACTTGGTTCCACCCGCTGCAGTACAGAGGCCCAAACGCGGCTTTCCTGTACCTACCCGTGTCTGGCTGCGTGGACCCTTAGCTAAGGAAGTGGCAGAATTGCTTAACGATCCGGAATTGGGCAGATACTTTAATCGTTCTTACATCAGAATGCTTTTAGCAGACCATCGTGACGGCAGAGCAGATAACAGCCGCAAAATCTGGGTGTTGGTTATTTTTGCTTTATGGTTAGAGCAGTTTTTACAAACGAAAGTATAAAAATAAGAGGCGCTGCGGTTAAGCGCCTAATTTTTTGCGATTAATAAAAAAAGTTCACTATTTAGACACAAACCGATCACTTTTAGATAAGAGTAGAATGGTATACTTCATGTTAGCTGAGGGGGCGAGAATTTGCTTAATCAGATTACCATCAAAGCTTTAAGCAAAGCATACCGAAGGCGTGTATTATTTAAAGATATTTCACTTACCATTCCGGATCGTTCAGCTTTTGTCATCTTAGGCCCCAATGGGGCCGGCAAAACAACTTTTTTGCGCATTATCTGTGGATTAATTCCTGCCACTTCCGGTCAAGTAGAGATAATCATTAATGGGCAAGTGCTTACAGCGCGGGAGAAGCGTAATCAAATAGGCCTGGTTTCTCCTGATTTGGCACTTTACGGAGAACTATCTGCTGTGGAAAATTTAGAGTTCTTTGCCGGAGTCAGGGGGTTTTCCTTTTCTTTAGATCGGGCACGTGAATTGCTGCACTTAGTCGGTTTGCAGGGACGCGGGCATGATTTGCTGAATACATATTCATCGGGAATGAAACAACGCCTAAAATATGCCTGTGCGCTTTTACATCAGCCGCATATTTTGATTTTGGATGAACCTACCACCAATCTGGATGAAAGTGGTGTCGCTTTGGTGGACAAAATTATCAAACAGCATAAGCAACGGGGTATTGTTATTATTGCCACCAATGAATCTCGGGAGGTAGCATATGGAGATCAAACCTTTACCTTGGCTTAAACAGAGCCTGGCTGTGTGGCGCAAGGATTTACGCATAGAATTTCGCACCCGTTATGCTTATAGTGCCTTAATTATGTTTGCTATTACGACCCTGGTTACCGTTAGTTTTTCTGTGGGCGGTTTTGCCTTGGATGCCGATATTAGTGCAGCCTTATTATGGATTATTCTCTTCTTTTCAGCCATGGCCGGATTAGCGCGAACATTTGTCCATGAAGAAGAAGCGGGAACTGTAACGGCTTTAAAAATGGCGGCGCAGCCTGAACCGGTTCTAATTGGCAAGTATTTATTTAATGTAACACTTTTATCCAGTTTGACTGTGCTGGTAGTGCCGCTCTTTTTGGTGCTGCTGAACCAAAAGGTGCTGCTGCCGGGAGTATTGGTAGCGGTGCTGCTGCTGGGCTGCCTGGGTTTAGCCGGGGCCAGTACTATTCTTGCAGCCATTGTTGCCAAAGCAGGTGCCAAAAGCTCACTTATGACGGTACTTGCTTTTCCTGTATTGCTGCCCCTTTTATTTGCTGCAATCAGCGCTACAAGAATGGCTTTTGCCGGGGGCCTGCCCCGAGCCATTACTACTGATTTATTAATGCTGTTTTTTTATGACGGGACAGCCGTGGTGGCTTCCCTCTTGCTATTTGAGTATGTGTGGAATGAATAGTATTCAATAAAGAGGGTGGAAAAAATGCTGGGACCGCTTATTTTAGGTGTTTGGATGACAGGAGTAATTATTGCTTCCTTTTTATACATGCCGGCAACTCAAGGATTGGGGGAAATGGGACGCATAATTGTCTACCATGTACCTGCTGCCTGGATTGCCGTGCTGGCATATTTGATGGCGATGGTAAATTCATTGGGATATCTGCGCCGCGGACAGCTGCATCTGGATCGTCAGGCACAGGTAAATGCTGAATTAGGTACTGTTTTTTGCTTGTTGGCCACTGTGACAGGCGCCATCTGGAGCCGAGGTGCTTGGGGTCAGTATTGGAACTGGGACCCGAGACAAACATCCATTGCTGTTTTATTGATGATTTATGCCGCTTATTTTGTGCTGCGCAGTGCCATTGATGATCCGGACAGAAAGGCTCGTTTGTCGGCAGTTTATGCCGTTTTGGCTTTTTTTACCGTGCCCTTTTTAGTGTTTATAGTACCTCGTATTTATTTTTCTCTGCACCCGGATTTAATTAATCTTTCTGATCGTTCCTTTAATATGGACAGCCGTATGTTGAAAGTATTTTTAGCCTCATTGGCCGGTTTTACAGGCCTTTATGCCTGGCTTTATAAGATACAGATAAGATTGGAAAATTTACTTTATCGTTTGGAAATGAAAAGGAGTGAGTAAGAATGGCAAAAGGTTTGTCTTTTGTTTTGGCGGTAACTTTAGTTACCTGGATAGGTTTATTTTTATATATTTTACGTGTCGATTTAAAGGTTAGGGAGGCAGAGCGCCGTGAAGAGATATGATAAAACTGTTTTACTACTGTTGCTGGTGGTTTTTGGCGTCGGTATTTTTCTTACTGCCCGCAATGCCATGAGTACTTATGTTACTTTTGCCGAGGCCCAGGCAACCGATCGTGCCGTGCAGGTTAAAGGGTTGGCCGTAGAAGGGACGGTGGAAGAGCTGGGTTCGGAAAAATACGCCTTTAAGATGGAAGATAACAATGGTGATATTGTACGCGTGGTGGCAAGCGGTGAAATACCTGACAATCTTTTGGAAGCAGAAAGTATAGTTGTGAAGGGTAAATATCAAAATAATGAATTTATAGCGCAGAATATTTTAGTTAAATGCCCCTCAAAATATGAGGCTGAGGAGCACCCGGATGATATTAAAAAAGAGTAGTTTTGTCTGTTAACAAAAAACTATTGGAGGGATTTTATTGGCTCAGGAAAAGCCGGAACTGCCGCAGAATAATATAGATACTTTTAGCCAACTTTTACGCTTTTTAAGCTCTATGCAGCTTGGTATTATCTTGCTTTTGGCGTTAGCTTTTATTTCCATCATTGCAACATTGGGTGAGCATGAGGCGGCCGTGCAAAATGTTTACCGCTCCTGGTGGTATCTTGGTATTATGGCTTTTACTGCTCTTAATTTGCTGCTCTGTACTTTGCGGAGATTTAGGCCAATCATGCGTTTAGCTTTTCAACCGCAAAAAAATAAAACGGTTACCGCTATTAGCAAAATGCAAATATTTCGCAGCGTAGACATTGATTTTGACGATGAAAATAACGCTTTGAATACCGCAAAGGAAGTTTTACAAAAAAATGGCTATAAAACCAGTATGGTAGCCGGTACAGATGGCAGTACTGTTTTTGCTGAACGCGGTGTCTGGGGCTATTTAGGCTCGCTTCTTACACATGCCAGCTTGCTGATTATTTTATTGGGTGCCATGTACGGTTCCTTAACAGGTTTTGAAGAAAGAAACGGCGGCATTGCAGGCGACCGCTTTACGGTGGAAAACGGCGGTTTTGAGGTGGCAATTACAGCCGTACGCATGGAATTGGAAGAGGATCCTACTATACGTCCACGTGTTTTTAGCGATGTTATCGTTTTAAAGGACGGGCAAGAAGTAACCAGCGGTACAGTCTCCATCAACCAACCGCTGCGTTTTGCCGGCAATACCATTTATCATACATCTTTTAGTTATGTCTCTGACATTACTATTACCAGTCTGCAAGATGGAAAGGGATACAAAGTACAGTTATGGGATCACGGGCAAGTTCGCCTTGATCATGAAGGAACAATTCTGCATATGATGCAATTTTTTCCCAACTTCACCATGAACCAAGACGGCATTCCTTCTTCCAAAAATTATTTGCCCGAGCGCCCTGTCCATGCCGGTTTGTTAATTAAAAACGGCCGTGCCGTCAGAAATGTTTTTTTACAGTTGAACAAACCTGAAGTAATTGAGACTGCGGAAGGGGAAGTGGAACTTTTGTTGACGGGATTTCAACATGCAGCCATTTACTCCATTACACGTAATTTAGGGCGACCAATTCTTTTTGGCGGGGCAGTGCTATTAATTATCGGCCTTTATTTATGCTTCTTTTTAAGTCCACGCCGTATTTGGGTTAAATATGATCCGGAAAATGCCGTACTGCTTATAGGCGGCCACAGTCCCCGTCAGAAAGTATTTTTCGCACAAGAACTGGAACGGATGGAGAAAGAAATTTCGGGCAGGGAGGGAGAATAAAATGGCAGGTTATATCCCAGTATCAGAAACGGCGGTTTTTTGGGAAAATACTTTTTTTAGTCTTGCCTCAGCTTTATATATTTTAGCCATGTTATTTTATTTAACACATTTTAGCAGTAAAAAACAATTTGGCCGTTTTGCCGCCATAGTATTGCGCCTTGCTTTTCTAACACATTCTGTTTTTCTGATTCTACGCACCATAAATGTACAGCGTGTGCCCTTTGTTGGGCCGTATGAATTTGGCAATACATTCATTTGGGCCACTGCCCTGGTCTATTTATGGACGGAGTGGCGCCTGAAAGAAAAATATTATGCCGTCGGCGCTTTTCTGACGCCAATGATTGCGCTTTATATAGCATACCTGACTGTAGTGCCTCGGCTGATACCGATAGTTCGGATTAGCCGCGCGCATCAGCAGCTCCGCCCCGTACTGCAGTCACCGTGGTTGAAAATCCATGTTAGCGCTTCTGTTTTAGGTTACGCAGGCTTTACGCTGGCTTTTGCCACCGCCATTATGTGGCTTGTTAAAAACAAAGCAGGTGAAAAAAGTGCCTTGGGGCAGGCCTTACCCCATAAAAATACTTTGGAAGAGTATATGTATCGTGCCGCTGCCTTTGGTTTTCTCTTCCAGAGCATTATGATTATTACCGGTGCCATTTGGGCGGACACATCGTGGGGAAGCTACTGGCGTTGGGATCCTAAAGAGATGTGGGCGCTAATAACCTGGTTTGTGTATGCTGTTTACCTGCATGCGCGTTTTACACAAGGTTGGACAGGTCTGCGTACAGTTGCCTTAGTAATGGTGGGTTGGGTGGCCATGGTCTTTACTTGGGTCGGTGTTGCCTGGCTGCTGACCGGTATCCATTCTTTTGCTTAAGTTAGGCGAAAGGGGCTGCGTTCACGCAGTCCTTTTTACTGTTCTGAAATGAAATTGAAGATATTGTTTGGAAAAAAACGGTTTAATTCTTAAATGTCAAACTTGGCAAAGATAAATTTTGCAGATATAATGTTTATAACAAAGTTTGGGTGGCAAAATAGTGATGCAGGAGGTGTAAAGAAACTTGGAACAAGTCGGGCTAGTTGTTGAAGTTAAAGACGATAAAGCGATTGTAGCTGTGCAGCGTCATGATGTTTGTTCAAAATGCGGCGCTTGTGGTGTTGCTATTTCAGGTAGCGGAGAAACACAGCTGGAAGCTCTAAATAAAGTAAATGCTGCTGTTGGACAGACCGTCAGAGTAGTTGGTGATACAGCTTATGTCTTGAAAGTTTCCTTTATAGTCTATTTGCTGCCAATAATAGCATTACTGCTAGGAATATATGTGGGGCAGCAGTTGGAGGGCTATTTTGCAGCACTTAGAATGGATATCATTTTGGGGGTTGCTTTTTTGTTAGTTTCATATTTAATGGTGCGTGCTTATGACCGCAGAGCTGCTAGGCAGCCGGTAAAGGCTACCATTGTGGAGATAATTCCTGAAACTTATTCTAAACCGGAGGATGAGAAATGCTAGTACTTGGGATAGCGGGGAGCCCCCGGAGGAATGGCAATACGGAAATATTGTTGGATGAAGCTTTGAAAGGTGCGCGTGAAGCAGGTGCAGAGACAGAAAAGATAGTTTTAAGTAAGCTTACATATTCCCCCTGCATTGCTTGTGATAAGTGTGCAAAGACAGGGATTTGTGTTTTAAAGGATGATATGCAGGAAGTTTATGACAAAATAGTGGCAGCGGATGCAATGATTTTTGCATCACCCAATTATTTTTATAATGTTTCGGCTTGGGCTAAAGCAGCCATAGATCGCGCACAGGCATTATGGGCACGGAGGTATAAACTAAAGGACCCATTGCTGCGGCAAAATAAAAAAGGCTATTTTATAAGTGTGGCTGCAACCAAAGGGGCTCGCTTGTTTAAGGGCAGCATTTGGACAATGCAGTATTTCTTTGAAGCAGCCGGCTATAGATTGGCGGGCCGTTTACTTGTTAGGGCAGTGGATGGTAAAGGTGAAATTTTAAAGGAACCGAAATATTTAGAAGCAGCTTACCAACTTGGTCAGGAGGCTGCCGCTAAAGAAGAATAAAAAGTGGCATCCTTGCAGGGATGCCATATTTTTTTGTTCAATTTTTTATGTGACCATATAATCGAGATTGATTGACAGGAGTAGGATCCTGTGATAGAATCTTTGCAAACAAAATAGATGCCTCACCATTGGTGGGGTAGAGGTGCGGTGAGCCAAGAGTAATATTGGGGAGAAGGGGAAT
>JAAZIQ010000070.1 GCA_012800795.1 Bacillota bacterium | reverse complement strand
TGGCTCTGGGGGTCGTGGGTTCGAGTCCCATCATCCACCCCAGTAATGACAATTATATGCGGGCGTGGCGAAACTGGCACACGCGCTAGACTTAGGATCTAGTGGGTTTATCCCTTGGGGGTTCAAATCCCTTCGCCCGCACCACTTTTATATTTGCGGAAATAGCTCAGTGGTAGAGCATCGCCTTGCCAAGGCGAGGGCCGCGGGTTCGAATCCCGTTTTCCGCTCCAGTAAAGAAAACGCCAAATTAAAAGGCGTTTTTTATATTGCACTTTTTCTTTGATTTCCTTTCATTTTACTTAATTTAATGGTAAAATACTTTGCAGATCGGCTTTGATATGCTATAATGCAGCGCATGGAACACTATTCCTACATAATGGTTCACTGCGGTAGCAATAAGCGCATACGATAAATTATAGTTAAAGGAGCATAGGGTATGGTTAAACTGGAGAAAATAGACGGCAGTAAAGTTGAGCTGGAAATTGAAGTAGAGGCGGAGAAACTTGCTGACGCTCTCAATCAAGCTTATAAAAAGGTTGTAAAAAATATAAGTTTGCCCGGATTCCGCAAGGGTAAGGTTCCGCGTCCTGTTTTAGAGAGCCGCTTTGGCCCTGAAATTTTATATGAGGATGCGCTGGAAATACTAGTACCGGAAGCATATGATAAGGCAGTGAAAGAAACAGGTATTGAACCACTGGAAAGTCCGCAAATTGACCTTATACAAATGGAAAAAGGCAAGCCCGTTATTTTTAAGGCCGTGGTGGACGTTAAGCCTGAAGTTAAATTGGGTGAATATCGCGGCATCCCGGTGACGCAGGAAATTCGCGAAGTGGCAGAAGTTGATGTGGAAAACAGGCTTTCCCAGTTGCAGGAACAGCATGCTACCCTGCATGTGGTGGAAGAAGGAGCAGTGGAAGAGGGAGATTTGGCCGTTATTGATTTTACGGGTTGTTATATTGATGGAGAGCCTTTTGACGGCGGGACAGCTGAAGGTTATTCGCTTGAAATAGGCAGTGGAATGTTTATTGATAATTTTGAAGAGCAATTGGTAGGAATGAAGCCGGGCGAAGAGAAGGATGTTAAAGTTACTTTCCCTGAGAATTATCATGAAGAGAGATTGGCCGGAAAACAGGCGGTGTTTAAAGTTAAATTAAATGAAATTAAAAGAAAAGAACTGCCGGAGCTGAATGATGACTTTGCCAAGGAAATATCTGAATTTGATACTTTGGCCGAATTAAAAGATGATATTTTGAATAAGCTGAAAGAGCAGGAAGAACAGCACGCAAAAACTCTTGTCGAAAATAAAATAATCGAACAAGTGGCTGCGGCCGCGGAAGTTGAACTGCCTGATGTACTTGTGGAACGTGAAATTGACAGGCAGTTAAATGAGATGGAGCAGTATTTGCGCATGCAGGGATTAACGCTGGAAAAATTCTTGGAAACAGCCCAGAAAAGTCTGGACGATTTGCGTGAGCAGCATCGCCCTGAAGCAGAGAAGCGTGTTAAAGCCAATTTGGTCTTGGATGCTATTATTGCAAAAGAAGGAATTGCTGCTACAGACGAAGAAATAGAAGAGCGTATTAAAAAATTTGCCGAGAGTTATAATCAGGATGTGCAGGTTATTAAAGACTATTTTGCAGCACAGGGGCAGTTAGATGTTATTCGCCAAGAGATTCAGTTCAGGAAAGCAATTGATTTCTTGGTGGCCGAGGCACAGATTACAACCGAAATTGTTTCTGTCCAAAACCAAGATTAGGGGGGACTAAGTATGGCTTTAGTACCAATGGTCGTTGAGCAGACGAACCGTGGTGAACGTGCATACGATATTTACTCCAGGTTGTTAAAAGATCGGATTATTTTTATCGGTAGTGCCATTGATGATACAGTTGCAAACTTGGTTATTGCACAACTTTTATTTTTAGAATCAGAAGACCCGGACAAAGATATTAATCTCTATATTAACTCTCCCGGCGGCTCGGTTTATTCTGGTTTGGCAATCTACGATACAATCCAATATATTAAGCCAGATGTTTCTACTATTTGTGTAGGGTTAGCTGCCAGCATGGGTGCAGTATTGCTGGCGGCAGGAACAAAAGGAAAACGTTTCGCATTGCCCAATTCCCGAGTAATGGTTCATCAACCTTTAGGCGGTGCTCAGGGGCAGGCTACGGATATTGAGATTCATGCCAGGGAAATTATCAGTATTCGGGAACGCCTAAATGAAATTTTGGCTAAACATACCGGAAAACCGATAGAACAAGTTTCCCGCGATACTGACCGTGACTATTTCATGTCAGCTCAACAGGCAAAAGAGTATGGTTTAATTGATGGCGTACTGCACAAACGTTAAACTCCTTTAGGAGGTAGAATTATGTTTAAATTCAATGACGAAAAAGGGCAGCTAAAGTGTTCCTTTTGCGGAAAAGCACAGGAGCAAGTACGCAAACTGGTAGCTGGGCCTGGTGTTTACATCTGTGATGAGTGTATAGAGCTGTGTAACGAAATAATTGAAGAGGAACTTTCTGAAGACCTGGAGCTTGATCTGATTGAACTCCCCCGTCCTATGGAAATCAGGGAAATTTTGGATCAGTATGTAATAGGCCAGGATGAAGCAAAAAAATCATTGGCTGTTGCCGTTTATAATCATTATAAGCGTATTAATGCCGAGCAAAAACCGGATGATGTGGAGATCCAGAAGAGCAACATTCTGCTTATCGGTCCGACCGGTGTGGGCAAAACTTTGCTGGCGCAGACTTTAGCCCGCATTCTTAATGTGCCCTTTGCCATTGCTGATGCTACCTCCTTAACAGAGGCAGGCTATGTTGGTGAGGATGTGGAAAACATCCTGCTGAAATTAATACAGGCTGCAGATTATGATTTGGAGAGAGCAGAAAAAGGGATTATTTATATTGATGAAATTGATAAAATTGCCCGCAAAACCGATAACCCTTCCATTACCAGGGATGTATCAGGAGAGGGTGTGCAGCAGGCACTTTTAAAGATTTTGGAAGGAACTGTGGCCAGTGTTCCTCCTCAGGGGGGCCGTAAGCATCCGCATCAAGAGTTTATGCAAATTGATACTACCAATATCCTTTTTATCTGCGGAGGTGCCTTTGACGGTCTGGAACGCATTATTCAAAACCGTATCGGCCGTAAAGGAATTGGTTTTGGTGCCGATGTCAGCGTAAAAATGGAGGAAAATATCGGTGAAATTTTAAGCCATGTTTTACCGCAGGATTTAATCAAATTCGGTTTAATCCCGGAATTTGTAGGCCGTGTTCCGGTCGTGGCTGCATTAAACGAACTTGATGAGCAGGCCTTGATTCGCATTTTAACTGAGCCACGAAATGCGCTCATTAAACAATATCAGCGCTTATTTGAAATGGATAATGTCTCCCTTGAGTTCAAAGATGGAACTTTAGAATTGATTGCCCAGGAGGCTATTCGCCGCAACACAGGGGCCCGCGGTCTGCGTGCCATCCTGGAAAGTATTTTACTGGATATCATGTATGAATTGCCTTCTTATACTGATGTTGAGAAATGTATTATTACAAAAGAAGTAATCCTCAATCAGGAAAAGCCCATTTTGGTTACTGCCGACAAACGTAAAAAGAAAAAAGAAGAATCCGCTTAAAAAAGATGCACAAAGGTGCATCTTTTTTGTCGGATTAGTGGCCATACGGTTTTTTCCCTTTCCCTTGGGTATACTATCAAAACAAAAACAGTTTTGTTGATCAAGGGGGGGAATTTTTTGTTTGGTTTAGCGCCTATCATTGCTGTTGTGCAGTTAATTATTGCGATAGTAATTGGATTATACTTTTGGAATCTTTTGCGTTCCCAGCACAGCAATAAAGCTGCTGTAAAACAAGAATCAAATAAAGAACTGGAACAATTAAAAAAGCTCAGGGAGATTTCATTGACGGAACCGTTGGCTGAAAAAACCCGCCCCACTAATTTTGCTGAGATAATCGGGCAGGAAGAAGGAATCAGGGCTTTGCGTGCAGCCTTATGCGGTCCTAATCCTCAACATGTTATTATTTATGGCCCTCCGGGTGTTGGTAAAACTGCGGCAGCCAGACTGGTTTTAGAAGAGGCCAAGAAAAACCCGGCTTCGCCATTTAGGGCTGATGCAAAATTTATAGAACTTGATGCTACAACCGCCCGTTTTGATGAGCGTGGTATTGCAGATCCGCTTATTGGCACAGTACATGACCCAATTTATCAGGGAGCCGGTCCCCTGGGGGCAGCCGGCGTGCCTCAGCCTAAACCCGGTGCCGTCAGTAAAGCCCACGGAGGTATTCTTTTTATTGATGAAATTGGCGAGCTGCATCCTACGCAAATGAATAAACTGCTAAAGGTGTTGGAGGATCGAAAGGTATTTTTTGAAAGTGCTTACTATAATCCGGAAGACAAAAATATACCTGCCCATATTCACGAAATTTTTCAAAATGGTTTGCCGGCTGACTTTCGTTTAATTGGTGCCACAACGCGAATGGCAGAGGAAATTCCCCCCGCCATTCGTTCTCGTTGCTTGGAAATATACTTCCGGGGGCTTTTACCCGATGAAATTGCCATTGTGGCTGCTAATGCGGCCAAAAGAATTGGTTTTGCCATTGAGCCGGCCGCCCTTGATTTAATAACAAAATATGCTAAAAACGGCAGGGAAGCCGTTAATACTATCCAGATTGCGGCAGGGCTGGCCATGTGCGAAAAACTAACCCGGCAAATCACCGTAGAGGACGTGGAGTGGGTTATTAATGCCAGTCAGATGTCACCGCGGCCGGAAATAAAAATTCCCGGAAAGCCGCAGGTGGGTTATGTAAACGGATTGGCTGTTTATGGCCCCAATATGGGTACTTTAATTGAAATTGAAGTGACTTCACATTATGTGGGCGCAGGGAAAGGGCGGGTGCATATAACCGGTGTAGTGGAGGAAGAAGAAATGGGCAGTGCACAACGTTTAATTCGGCGCAAAAGTATGGCCAAAGGCTCTGTGGAAAACGTGCTTACTGTGTTACGCGACTATCTTGATGTTGATCCTAATGATTATAATATTCATATAAACTTTCCCGGCGGCACTCCCATTGATGGGCCATCCGCAGGTATTTCCATAGCATGTGCAGTTTATTCCTCTTTGACAGGAATTCCGGTTTTTAATACGGTGGCCATGACCGGTGAAATATCCGTGCGAGGTCATGTCCGTCCTGTAGGTGGTGTAAGTTGTAAAGTAGAAGCTGCACGCTTGGCCGGTGTAAAAAAAGTGATTATTCCGCGTGATAACTGGCAAAAATCTTTTGCCAAGAGAACAGATATTGAAATAGTGGCTGTGAACAATTTGCGCGAAGTTTTTGACCATGCACTTTGTAGCCAGAATGCAGCATCTATTCCCGCCTCTGCACAGGTGCTGTCCGCATCGTCAATAAATTAGCTTTCAGCTTGGTTGCATGGTTAATCATGGAATTCGGGCTATTGAAAAAGGATATTGCTGTATTTTAGCGAATACGACTACTGTAGCAACGAGAACAGGAGGCGGAGCTCGATGTCAAACAAGAAAAAAATATTGCCGCTTCTGCCCTTACGTGGTGTTTTAGTATTTCCCAATATGGTACTGCACCTGGATGTGGGGCGTGAACGTTCCGTGAAAGCCCTGGAACAGGCAATGGTGGAAGACAATCAAATTCTTTTGGTTGCACAAAAAGAAGCCAAAATTGATGATCCGACACCTGAAGATCTTTACAAAATGGGGACCGTAGCACAGATTAAGCAAATGTTAAAGCTTCCCGGCGGTACCATTCGAGTTTTAGTAGAAGGATTAGCGCGAGCCAATGTGATTTCTTTTATTGCCGAAGATCCTTTTTTCAAGGTGGAAGCGGAAGAACTGACAGAAGAGTCGCATAAGAGTATAGAGGTAGAAGCGCTGATGCGCAGTGTTATCTACCAGTTTGAACAGTACATCAAACTAAGTAAAAAAATACCCAGTGAGACACTGGTAACGGTTTCCGGTATTGATGACCCTGGTAGAATGGCTGATTTGATAGCTTCTCACCTCACACTTAAAATTCAACAAAAGCAGGAGATTTTAGAAGCGGTACAACCAAAGGATCGGCTGCATAAACTTGCAGACATTCTCAACCATGAAATGGAGATCCTGGAGATTGAACGCAAGATTAATTTGCGCGTGCGTAAACAGATGGAACGAACTCAAAAAGAGTATTACCTGCGCGAGCAAATGAAAGCCATCCAAAAAGAGCTTGGCGAACAAGATGAGCGCTTGGCAGAAGCCGATGAGTACCGCGAAAAGATCCAGGAAGCCCGGCTGCCGGAGGAAGTGGCGGAAAAAGCTCTGAAAGAAGTGGAGCGTCTGGAAAAAATGCCGCCGGCTGCGGCAGAAGCAGTTGTAATTAGAAATTACTTAGATTGGATTTTGGCGCTGCCATGGTCAAAACAAACTGAAGACCGCCTTGATTTAAACAAGGCGCAGCAAGTTTTAGATGAAGATCATTATGGATTAGATAAAGTAAAAGAAAGAATTATTGAGTTTTTGGCTGTTCGCCAATTAGCCAAAAAATTAAAAGGTCCCATTCTTTGTTTAGTAGGACCGCCCGGTGTGGGGAAAACTTCTCTGGCGCGTTCTGTTGCCCGTGCCCTTCAACGTAATTTCGTTAGAATTTCACTGGGGGGCGTACGGGATGAAGCGGAAATACGCGGGCATCGCCGTACCTATGTGGGAGCCATGCCGGGACGTATCATTCAGGGCATGCGACAGGCAAAATCACAAAATCCGGTTTTTTTGCTGGATGAGATCGATAAAATGTCAACTGACTTTCGTGGTGATCCCTCTGCTGCTCTGTTAGAAGTTTTAGATCCGGAACAAAACAATGCTTTTTCCGATCACTATTTGGAAATACCTTTTGATCTTTCCCATGTCATGTTTATTACTACCGCCAACACACTTTATAATATTCCTAAACCCTTATTGGATCGGATGGAAACAATTTATTTGCCAGGTTATACGGAAGAGGAAAAGGTGGAAATTGCTAAAAGGCATCTCCTGCCTAAACAGCTGGAGGCCAACGGTTTAGAAAAGAGTAATCTGACTATTTCCGAGAAAACTATACGCAAAATAATCCGCCAGTATACTAGAGAGGCGGGAGTACGAAACCTGGAGCGCCAGTTGGCTGCCATTTGCCGCAAAGTGGCCAAAGATGTGGTGCAAAATAAAAAAATGCGTTCTGCCATTACCGTGCAGAATTTGCATAAGTATTTAGGTGTGCCTCGCTATCGCTACGGTTTGGCTGAAGATAAAGACGAAGTAGGCATTGCCACAGGGCTGGCTTGGACGGAGGCCGGCGGAGATACGCTGATTATTGAAGTAACATTGATGAAGGGCAAAGGCAAGTTAATGCTGACCGGGAAACTGGGTGAAGTAATGCAGGAGTCAGCACAGGCCGCTTTGTCTTATATCCGCAGCCGGGCAAAAGATCTTGAAATTGAGGAAGATTTCCACGAAAAATATGATATTCATATCCATATTCCCGAGGGAGCAATTCCTAAAGACGGGCCTTCTGCCGGAATTACCATGGCAACGGCTTTAATATCTGCCTTGACCCAGCGTCCGTATAAGCGGACTGTGGCCATGACCGGAGAAATTACGCTGCGGGGTCGCGTCCTGCCCATTGGCGGGCTAAAGGAAAAAGTATTGGCTGCCCATCGCGCCGGGATTAAGACCATTATCATACCAAAGGATAATCAAAAAGTTCTCTCGGAAATACCTGCAAATGTGCGCCGGCGCTTAGAGTTTATTTTGGTTGAGCATATGGATGAGGTACTGCCGCATGCCTTGGTGGCTGAGAAAGCTAAAGAAGCAGCAGAGGCAGGAGAATAATGAAAATTGTTTCAGCCGAATTTGTTACCAGTGCCGCCGATAGCAGGCAATTTCCGCAGACGGGATACCCGGAAGTGGCTTTTGTGGGGCGTTCCAATGTGGGAAAATCATCCCTGTTAAACTCGCTTGTTAACAGGAAAAAACTGGCGCTGACCAGCAGTAGTCCGGGTAAAACACGTCTTATTAACTTCTTTATTATTAATAATGCTTTCTATTTTGTTGATCTGCCCGGTTATGGTTATGCGCGTGTTTCGCAGCAAATGAAGCGGCAGTGGGCACAAATAATTGAGGATTACTTAAGTAAGCGCCATACATTAAAGCTGGTAGTATTGCTTGTAGATGTTAGGCATCCGCCCACAGCCGATGATTTGCAAATGTATCGCTGGTTAATTCATTACAACTTACCTACGGCGATAGTGGCGACTAAGGCAGATAAAATTTCACGTGGCAATCAGCAAAAACATCTGAAGCAAATCCGTGCAGGCTTGAATTTGGGTGCAGAGGGGCCGGTAATTCTTTACTCTGCCCAGACCGGGCAAGGTAAAGCAGAACTCTGGGCGATTATAAAACAGTATATACTATAATGGGGCAGTTTTAACTGCCCCATTCTTAATTGAAAAAATTTATCTGTGAAATTTTTCTATAAAATAGATTTCTAAGTGGCGCTTTCTTGACATCAAATGTGGCATCCATTATAGTGATAAAAGAATGTGAGCGAAATTTGCTTGCAAGTTGTAAGGAGGAATACCATGACTGGTAAAAACCTTGCTCCCGTGTATAATCCTGCCGAGGTAGAAGGCCGATTATACCAATGGTGGTTGGAGCGCAAATTTTTTGAAGCACCACGCGATCCGAATAAGAAGACCTTTACTATTGTTATCCCTCCTCCTAATGTAACCGGTCATTTACATATGGGACATGCTTTGGACAACACAATTCAAGATATTCTTATTCGCCGCAAAAGAATGCAGGGTTTTGATACATTATGGTTGCCCGGCACAGATCATGCCGGGATAGCTACGCAGATTAAAGTTGAAGAACACCTGGCAGCAGAGGGACTAACACGCTATGATTTGGGCCGCGAAAAATTTCTGGAGCGGGTATGGCAGTGGAAAGAAGAATATCATGCTCGGATTATAGGCCAGCTGTATAAATTGGGTGTTTCTTGTGACTGGTCACGTGAACGCTTTACAATGGATGAAGGTTGTTCTCAAGCCGTACGGGAAGTATTTGTTTCTCTTTATGAAAAAGGTTTAATTTACCGCGGTAATTATATCATTAATTGGTGTCCTCGTTGTCAGACTGCACTATCCGATATTGAAGTGGACCACGAAGACACAGAAGGGTCACTTACTTATATAAAATACCCTCTGGCCGAAGGGGAAGGCCATATTGTCGTGGCTACAACACGTCCGGAAACTATGTTGGGAGATACGGCGGTGGCCGTGCATCCGCAGGATTCCCGCTACCGGCATCTGGTGGGCAGTTATGTGATTTTGCCGTTAATGCAACGGAAAATACCTATTATAGCTGATGATTATGTTGATCCGGCTTTTGGCAGCGGAGCAGTTAAAGTTACTCCCGCCCATGATCCCAATGATTTTGCCATGGGGCAGCGGCATCAACTGCCGTCTGTGGTTGTTATCGCTGACGATGGTACCATGACGGCCGAAGCCGGGAAGTATGCCGGCCTGGACCGCTTTACAGCCCGTAAACAAGTGGTAGAAGATTTAGCCCGGGAAGGTGTACTGCTGAAGGTTGAGAGCCATTCCCATGCAGTTGGACATTGTCAGCGTTGTCATACTATCATTGAACCGCTCTTGTCTAAGCAGTGGTTTGTAAAAATGAAACCTTTAGCGCAGCCTGCCATTGAAAAAGTTAAAAACGGTGAAATACGTTTTGTACCTGAAAGATTTACAAAGATTTATCTTAATTGGGTGGAAAATATTCGTGACTGGTGCATTTCTCGCCAAATCTGGTGGGGACACCGTATTCCTGCTTGGTATTGTGAATGTGGGGAAACAATCGTGTCTCGTGTTGAGCCGCAGAGCTGTTCCAAGTGTGGTAGGGCTGAGCTGCGGCAGGATGAAGATGTGCTGGATACTTGGTTTTCTTCGGCACTATGGCCTTTTTCCACTTTGGGCTGGCCTGAACAGACGGCGGATTTGGCTCATTACTATCCTACAGATGTATTAGTTACAGGTTATGATATTATTTATTTTTGGGTTGCGCGCATGATTTTTATGGGATTGGAATTCCTAAAACAAATACCTTTTTCCACTGTTTATATTCATGGCTTGGTGCGCGATGCCCTTGGCAGAAAAATGAGCAAGTCATTGGGGAATGGCATTGACCCCATTGAGATTATTGATAAATATGGTGCCGATACCTTGCGCTTTACTTTAATTACAGGACAGGCTCCAGGCAATGACCAACGATTTCGTCAGGAAAATGTGGAAAACAGCCGAAATTTCGCTAACAAAATATGGAATGCTTCCCGTTTTGTTTTAATGAATTTAAATGATTTTAGTATAGAAGATGTAGAGCTTAGCAATTTAACGGCAGCGGATAAATGGATTTTACACCGCTATAATCAAACAGTGCGTGAAGTTAACCGCCTCATGGATCTTTATGAATTAGGGGAAGCGGCACGTACCATATATGAATTCTTATGGAATGATTTTTGTGATTGGTATATTGAGCTGGCAAAGATTCCTCTTTATTCTGCACAAAAAGATGAAGATAAGAAAGTTGTGTGCTCTGTTTTAACTTATGTTTTGGAGCGGACATTAAGGCTGCTGCATCCCTTTATGCCTTTTATTACAGAGGAGATATGGCAAAAGCTCCCGCATCAAGGAGAGACGATAGTTTTGGCTGCCTGGCCTGAATATGATCCGGCTTTTGAATATCAGGCGGCGCATGATCGTTTTAATCTGGTGATGGAGGTGACGCGAAGCATTCGCTTTTTACGGAGTGAAGTGCAGCTGCCGCCCGGCAAAAAAGTAGAGCTTATCTTTAGGGTAACAAATTCAGAATCTGTGGCTGCTTTACAAGAAAATGAGCAGATACTGCAAAAGCTGGCTGGACTGGAAAAGATGGAAATAGTTACGAATCTTTCTCAACAACCAAAGCAGGCCCTCACAGCCGTGGTAAAAGATATTGAAATCTATCTGCCTTTGGCCGGAGTAATTGACATTGAACAAGAGATAAAGAGACTGGAAAAAGAACTGCAGAAAATAACGGCCGAGATAGAGCGGGCGGAGAAAAAATTGCAGAATCAGGGGTTCTTGTCAAAGGCCCCGGCAGAGGTTGTGGCAGCAGAAAGGGCTAAAGCCGAAAATTATCGATTGAAGCGCGATAAGATACAAGAACGTATACTTATCCTGCGCTAGAGCGGAGGCAAAGAGATGAATTATGAGGAAGCGTTAAACTGGATACATGGTTTATATCGTTTTGGGTCAAACCTTGGCCTGGAACGTATTACGAAACTAATGGAGATGCTGGGCAACCCACAGCACAAGTTTCGTTCTATACATGTGGCGGGAACTAACGGCAAAGGCTCAACCTCGGCTTTTCTGGCAAAAATATTAGAAGCAGAAGGATATCGGGTAGGGCTTTATACGTCACCTTACATTGAAGCTTTTACGAATCGAATGGCGATAAATGGTAAAGATATAAGTAAGGATCATTTGGTAAAGTTAGTATCAGAGGTTAAGGGTGCCGTGGAGGAGTTGGCAGCTTCCCCCATTGGCCAACCCACTGAATTTGAAGTGGTAACTGCCTTGGCTTTCACTTATTTTGCTCAGTCTGCTCCGGATTGGGTTGTGGTAGAAGTAGGATTGGGTGGCCGCTTAGATGCTACCAATGTGGTATCTCCGGAAGCAACTATTATTACCAATATTGCTTTAGACCATACAGATAGGTTGGGCAATAGCATTGCTGCCATAGCAGCTGAAAAAGCAGGTATTATTAAACCAGGTATACCAGTTGTTACAGGGGCGCAAAAAGAAGAAGCATTAAAGGTTATCCGACAGGTGGCCGAAGGCAAGCAGGCGCCAATGTATACTTTAGATGTGGATTTCACGCAACAGGTGACGGCACTGACATTAGATGGCCTTAGATTTGACTACAGCGGTTTGCAGCACCAACTGCGTGATTTGCAAGTGAAACTCTTAGGACGCCACCAAGCACGCAATGCATCTTTGGCAATAGCGGCTCGGGAATTACTGCCCATGCCCTTTAATGAGCAGGCTGTTAGGGAGGGGCTGGCGCAAACACAATGGCCGGGGCGGCTGGAGGTTTTTTCCCGTGAGCCTTTAGTGCTGGTGGATGGAGCACATAATCCTGATGGTGTACTGGCGCTGCGTGCTGCCCTGGAAGAGCTGTTACAGGGCAGGAAACTGCGTTTGGTGCTTGGTATTCTTGGTGATAAAGCAGTAGATGAGATTATAGGGGTTATTGTTCCTTTGGCAACAGCCGAAGTAATTGTTACAACGCCTAATAATCCCCGTGCTGCCGATCCACATCTATTGGCCGAAATGGTTAAAAGGTATAGCCGGAATGTTCCTGTTAGAGTAATAGAAATTATACCGGACGCCGTTGCAGAAGCCGTGGCGGCGACAAAAGCCGGTGAAGCCCTTTGTGTTTCCGGCTCTTTATATACAATTAGTGAGGCACGTGAAATTTTAAAAAAGCTTTACCCTCAGCAAGCGTGAAAAGTTGTTCTTGGGCACGCACGGCGTGCCCTTACTTTAATCACACTAAGTTTCATAGAAATGAAAAATTTATAAAAGGGCAGGATTATGCAGCCCCTCTTGCGAATATGTTCAGGGTTAGGCCTTATCTTTGCAATCTTCATTATACTTCAAAGGGGTGAATTTAAAGATGAGCTTAAAGACTTTTAAGGGAGGAGTTCATCCGGGGGACTTTAAAAGTGCAACGGAAGGAAAACCTGTTGTTCCTGCCAAAGCACCAGCCGTGGCTGTAATCCCTTTATCACAACATATTGGTGCACCCTGCGAACCTTTGGTGGCAGTTGGTGATCTAGTGAAGAAGGGGCAAAAAATAGGTGATAGTTCAGGCTATATTTCGGCACCGGTTCATGCCAGTGTTTCCGGTAAAGTTATTAAGATTGGCCCATGTAATTCCGCTCTTGGCAGAACTGTGGATGCTGTGTTTATTGAGAATGACTTTCAAGACAGCTGGCATGATGATATAAAACCTAATCCCAACTGGGAAGATTTAACGGCAGATGAATTAAGAAAGATAGTGCGGGAAGCGGGAATTGTCGGCATGGGCGGAGCAACTTTTCCTACTCATGTAAAGTTATCACCGCCGCCGGAACAAAAAATTGACTATGTCTTGGTCAATGCCGCTGAGTGCGAGCCCTATTTAACGGCAGATCATCGAGCCATGTTGGAGCGGCCGGAGGATATTATTCTTGGTTTGAAAATAGTGATGAAGGCTGTCAATGCGGCAAAAGGCTTAATCGGAATAGAAGACAATAAAATGGATGCCGTAGAAGTTATGCGCAAAGCAGCGGCCAATGAGGCTGATATTGAGGTTCATGCCCTGCATACCAAGTATCCACAAGGAGCGGAAAAGCAATTAATTACAGTGCTGACAGGCAGGGAAGTTCCTTCTGGTGGCCTGCCGGCAGCCGTTGGTTGTGTGGTGCAGAATGCAGGGACCTGTATAGCCATTGCTGATGCGGTAACTAAAGGGCTTCCTTTACTTGAGAGGATTGTCACAATCACCGGTTCCGGCATTAAAGAACCCAAAAATCTTTTGGTTCGGGTTGGGACACCTGTAGAGCAGGTAATCGAAGAGTGCGGTGGCTTTACCGATGATGTGCGCAAATTGATTATGGGTGGCCCCATGATGGGTTTTGCACAGCCTGGACCGGAAGATCTGCCGGTGACTAAAGGCACTTCTGGTATTTTGTGTTTGTCCGAGCAGGATGTGGATATTTATGAAATACATCCTTGTATAAAATGTGCGAAATGTGTTGAGGTTTGCCCGGTCAGCATTACACCTTTATTCATCGGTGCTTGTGTGGAACACGGCATGTATGATAAAGCTGAAGCCTATAATGCTTTAGATTGTATTGAGTGCGGCTGTTGTTCCTATATCTGTCCGGC